>DATDNS010000333.1:0-2381 GCA_036518155.1 Bacteroidota bacterium | reverse complement strand
ATCCTCAAAAACACCCAGATCTTTTTCTCGCCACAGGTCTCTGACCGAGAACTTTCCTTTGATCCCGACATCCGAAGCACGTACGCTGATCGTATCGGAACCTTTTTCATCCCACGGAAAGCCCTTTACAGGATCTTTGGTATCTTCACCGACAAAAAATAAACCAACCGCTCTCGAGCCATCCTCCATCTCTTTTGCCCATACCTCTCTTCCGCCGTCTTTGCTCACACGTCCTGCCTGCTTACCCAATGGGTCCTGATTCACGGCGATGACTTCGTCGTTCGTCAACAGATTCATCGTAAAATCATCGATGCGGCTCAAGTCACACCCGATGAGCAAGGGAGCGGAGAGCAGGCACCAAAGACTGATGTGCGTATACTGTTCGTTGGGCTTGAGATTCGTCGGATGCAGGTCCGGACCCCATCCGACGAGACCAACGACAAGCATATCAGGGTCATTCCAGTTTCCCGGTTTGGCGTAGTTTTCGTGCCCGGCCTGACTAAAACCGATCCCGGCCATGCTCCCCCATGAATCGGATATGTCGCCCGTCGTTCGCCAGCAATTTCCGCCGACTTCTCCCCCCCATTCCCAAACATTCCCCATACCATACTGGCAGAGACTGAACACGATGTCTCGTTGCACCTTGTTAAGGGCCGCGCGCATCACCGTGTAGGGTTTTTTGAAATCGGCCAGCGTTGGACTTTTGACAAGTTCTCCGTACGAGCACCAGTCATACTTCAGATAGTCAATCCCCCAGTTCGAGTACTGGAGAGCATCCTTTTCTTCGTATTGGTAGCTGGCAGTGTATCCGGCGCAGGTGAGCGGACCCGGTGAAGAATAAATACCCAGTTTCAACCCCTGACTATGAACATAGTTCGCAAGAGCCTTCATGTCCGGGAATTTCCTGTTAGTGTTGATCATTCCATCGTTGTTCCGCTGCTTACCACCCAGGATTGGGTCGTTCGAATTGGGTTTGACCTCCCAGCAATCGTCGATGTTGATGTTCGTCCAGCCGTGATTGATCAGTCCGGTACTGACGAACGCATTAGCCGCTGCCCGGACTTTCCGGTCGTCAACCGCGCAAGCCCAGCAGTTCCAGCTGTTCCAGCCCATCGGCGGCGTTAGACAAATTGTTGGGCCTACAACAATTCTCAATTCCCGATCCGCTTTCCCAAGGTCGTTCCTGGCAGTCAATCGGACGCGGTATTCGCCCGCTGTTCCGACGGAGCCGGTGATAATTCCACTCGACGCGTCGAGGCTTAACCCTTGTGGAAGCCCATCAGCTGAGAACGACATCGGTCTCTTTCCGGTTGCTGCAATTTTGAAGAGAACCGGATGTCCGGGCCGAACCCCGTAAACCTTTGCGCCGTTGATGCGCGGTGTCTCCGGCGGTTTTGGAGTGAGAATTTCAGCCGACGAGGAAGCTCCGCTGGAAGACCTTGTCAAATCCTTCGGAGTAACCTCAGAAGTACATTCCAGTTTTGCGTCGCACCAATCTGCATGGTCATAGTCGATTCCGTCTCCTGCGTCCGAAACGAGAAGGCCGAGCTTCTGTATGCCGGTGATGTTGACATCAGCCTTTTTTGCCGTTTCCCCCTTTTTCATCACTCCGCTTTGCCAAAGGATCTTCTTATCACCCAATATGTAGAACTCGATGCTGGCCTGCTTCTGCGCTTCATCGTCGACACCGACACTTGCGGTGAATCGTGTCGCGTTGCCGTTGAGATCAAGGCGCATATGACTGACAGCGTGCGTCCCGACACCGTGTTGAAACTTCTGACCGGCGACACTCAGTGGATTACCTTCGACGGACGCGTTCGCGTGAGGGGACCCCCATCCGGCATCCATGGCAGACAAGGCGAGTTGATCCAGCCAAATACCCTGGGCATTTGCGGACGGGAACCATAGACACAACGAAACGGTGAGAACTTCGAGCAAATATTTCATACCTGACTCCGAACGGTTGCTGATAGACGCAATGAACGTTTCGGCCACAAATGAATCAAGAAATTTCTTCAAAGTCGAGAGCCATGGGCAACGCGCGGCCGGTTTTGTGCTGAGACAGAAATGGTTGAGTCTTTCCCAATTATTCCGAAGTTATTGCCGTCTCAGCAGCAAGCGTACCATCAGATTGAGCCTTCAATACAATTTGACCGGATCTTCCTTTTTCGGATCGTATGATGACAAGACATTTTCCATTGAATGCGTTGTACTGGTCTGAATGGAATGACCTGTGATCCGTCGGATCGCCGTTTCCCGTGGCAGCAATGACACCCGGCCCGCTGATCTGGAAATGAACGAGATTTGTTGCGGTCGGAACAGTCAGATTATTCCCGTCCACGATTCGGACAGTAACAAAGACCAGACTGTTTCCGTCGGCA
>DATDNS010000332.1:0-2483 GCA_036518155.1 Bacteroidota bacterium | reverse complement strand
CATCGACGTTCTCGACTACTCGGAAAACGCCATCAGGAACTACAAGGATTGGGGACTGGATGCCCTTGTTGCCATTGGCGGCGACGGCACGATGCACATCGTCGACAAGTTTACGGATATGGGTCTGAATTTCATCGGAGTTCCCAAGACCATCGACAACGACCTCGCGGCGACTGACGTGACATTCGGGTACTATTCGGCGGTCTCTGTGGCGACGGATGCCATCGATCGCCTCCATTCGACTGCGTCGTCTCATCACAGAGTGATGGTCGTGGAAGTCATGGGACGCTACGCCGGATGGATCGCGCTGGGAGCGGGACTCGCTGGCGGCGCAGACGCCATCCTCATTCCTGAGATCCCTTTCAAATGGGAAAAACTCTATGAGCACGTGCTGCGGCGGGGAAAACAGGGCAATCGATTCAGTATCGTTTGCGTGGCTGAAGGTGCAAAGCCGGCAACGGGCGACATCGTGGTAAAGGAAACCGACAAAAAGCGGACGGACCCGATTCGGCTCGGCGGAATCGGAGATTTGGTGGCCAAGAGTGTCACCGAAGCCACCGGACTCGAGACGCGCGTCACCGTGCTCGGGCATCTGCAGCGCGGTGGAAGCCCCACGGCGTACGACCGGATCCTGGCGACAAAATTCGGATCGAAAGCAATGCAACTCGCGTGGGAGAACAAGTTTGGCTACATGGTAAGTCTGCGTGGGACGGAAGTTACTGCCGTGCCGGTAAAGGAGGCGATCCTTTCGCTCAGGTTGGTTCCGTTGAACGCACAGGAGGTCGTAGCGGCCCGCGCTGTTGGAACTTGTTTTGGAGACTGATCAGTGAAAGCGGCAGTGGTCACGCGGTTCGGACCGCCGTATGTTCTCCAGCTCCAGGACTGGCCAACACCTGTTCCGGGCGAAGAAGATGTCCTGATCAAGGTCAAAGCCATCGGACTGAATTTCGCCGACGTGATGGCGCGGCTTGGCGTGTATCCGGCCGTGCCCGATCCTCCGTTTATTCCCGGTATCGAGTTTTCTGGAATTGTCATGTCCACCGGGAAAAGCGTCCACAATGTGAAAAAAGGGGATCGCGTCTGGGCGTTTTCGAAACAGGGCGCGTATGCGGAATTTGTCAGCGTCCCGTGCACGATGGTTCAGCCGCTGCCGAAGAAAATGGATTTTCAGCAGGCTGCCGCAATCGGCGTAACATCGTTGACAGCCTATCACGCTCTTGTCACTCTTGCACACATCCGGAGACGCGAAAAGCTTCTTCTCCACGCCGCGGCCGGGGGTGTCGGGATTGCCGCGCTTCAAATCGCTAAGCATCTCGGTGCTGAGATTTTCGCCACCGTGGGGTCTGCGGAAAAAATGAGCTTCGCGAGCGAACACGGGGCCGACGTTGTGATCAATTACAGAGAAGACAGTTTTGCGGATGTGATTCGTAAAGAAACAGACGGCAACGGTGTCGATGTGATCCTGGATTCCGTCGCCGGGCGTGTGATGAAGGAAGGCTGGAAATTGCTCGCTCCCATGGGACGCTATGTCCTTTACGGGTTTGCGGCCGTGACGGGCTCAAAACGGGTGAACAAACTCAGGGCGGCAAAGGAATTCCTGTCCGTTCCCGTCATCTTCCCGACAACGATCCTCGGCAGGAATATCAGTCTCCACGCATTCAATCTTTATTTCCTGTCGCACAAGACCGAATATTTTCGCGAAGCGTGGGAAAAAATCATGGGGTGGTACGGGAAAGGAATCATCAAGCCCGTGATCGGAAACGTCTATCCGTTTGAACGGATTGCGGAGGCACAGGAGTTCCTGCAGAGTCGCAAAAGCCACGGAAAAATCGTCGTTACCCTTTGACCTCAATACTGCCAAACGTGTTGGAGTGAAGTGCCGTGAGTGGTCGAATCGCCAAATCCCGAATTATTGATCCGCAGTTCCTTCTCACGGCCTACAGCAACGGCTATTTCCCGATGGCGGATGCGCATACGGGGGAAATCTCGTGGTATTCTCCGGACCCGAGAGCGATTTTTGAATTGAGTGCGTTCAAAGTTCCGCGTAGTCTCAGACTCACGATCAAGAAGGAAATCTTCGAAATCCGGGTCGATACGCAGTTCGAGGAGGTCATGAGGGGGTGCGCACAGCGGGATGAAACGTGGATTTCCGAAGAAATCATACGGAGTTATGTCCGCCTGTACGAACTTGGCTATGGACACAGCGTCGAAGCGTGGAAGAACGGGAGAGTCGTTGGGGGATTGTACGGAGTGGCAGTCGGCGGAGCTTTTTTCGGGGAATCGATGTTCAGTATTGAGCGGGATGCGTCAAAGGTGGCTCTCGTCCATCTCGTGGAGCGGATGAAGAAGCGCGGTTTTGTCCTGCTTGACACACAGTTCATCACGCCCCATCTTGCCCGGTTCGGCGCAAAGGAGATTCCAAAACAAGATTATCTCGAGAGGCTGGAGAAGGCGTTGTCGATCGATTGCCAATTCAATTAACA
>DATDNS010000331.1:0-3461 GCA_036518155.1 Bacteroidota bacterium | reverse complement strand
AACTTCCTGCCTCATCGTGCTCCCCAACACCAACAGTTGTGACGGGTCGGATGGATTCGCTCGAGAGAAGTCAGCCCAAAGAAGAATGACACATTGCACTCACGCTAATTCTGATTGCCCCAGGAAACTGTTCTTTGCCCGGAGAGACCTGGCTGGATAGTCGGGCTTTACAGCAAGAACAGGCACCGGAGAATGCTGAATGACTTTTTCCGCAACGCTACCCATCAGGACGTGCGCAAGACCACTGCGCCCGTGAGTGGCCATAATGATGAGATCGATATTTTCCTCTTGTGCGTACCGTACAATTTCGTGTTCGGCAATCCCCTTGCGGACTACCTCGACGAGGTTGGGAATATCTCCGAACTTTGACCGAACAAAATCGTGCAGGTCACTTTTCGCGTTCTTCTCTGTTTCATAGATCACCGTCTCGGTCGTCATGTCTACTGCATGTAAAGCGAGAACAGGAATGGTATCAAGAGTGTGGAGAAGAAAGAGTTGAGCGCCAAACATCCTGGAGAACGACACTGCATAGTCCATCGCAGTGAGTGATAATTCGGAATAATCGGTGGGCACCAGGATTTTCTTGAATTCTTTCATCGAACTTCAGGCTTTCTCTCGACACATAGTCGCGGCTGTCACCTTGACATTTGCCGTGCCAACCCTGTTTCCGATGTTTTTGGAGCGTTTCCTAGCCTTCCAGCCGGCAGGTTCTCATTTATGATACTATACTTCTCTCAATTAAGAAGGTCTGCCTAGTGCCGTGTGGTCGATTTATGCGGCAATTTCGCGCATGGTTGGACGGCGACCGAAGTCTGGATCGAGGAACCAGCAATGACGTCGACATAGTACTTACTCGCAGGAACAACAACTGCAATTTGCGTGCGGTTTGATGGAGGGAAAGAGGGACAAGTCGCCGAGGTTAGAACAGAAACTCCACCACTCATGGGTAACCCAGGCTGCGAAAACGTCAACGAACGCCGCGGCGGCTCAGGGTGACGTTCGTTGGCACGATGCGCACGTCTCAATCAGCGGATTTTGTTCGAGATCCTTTGATCCAATTTTCCGCCCGCAGCGAGTACACAATCCAAACCTGCCGATATTCATGCGATCGAGTGCAGCGCGGATCTGGATTATTGCACGACTCGATTTGCAGTCGAGGATTCGTGATTGCTGAATTGCGGTGAAAATGGAATCGGGAGTTGCCGCTGATTGTTTGATGGCGTTGCGAATTCTGAGTTCAGTGAGAATCTCAGACAGTGTTTGTCGATAGTCTCGCTGAAGTGTGTGATCAAGTTCTTTGAGGAGGGCTTCCTTGACCTGCACTGCATGCGTGTGTCTCATAGGTACACCCCTTTAAGCACATCCGCATCGTTGGCTTATTGTGTCTTGTGCGTTTTCTTATCCTTTCTCTGGAGCACTTTTGAATTCTACTGTTCAACGTTCAAAAGATTGTGGATACTTCGGACAACGTCTTCCGCATTGAACGGTTTGTAGAACATCACTTTCGCTGTACGCTGCACCATTTCCTCAACATCAGAACGGAGACGATTGTACGCCCGCAAGATGACGACCGGTACTTTTGCACAGCTCGCTTCGACAATACTCAATTCCAGCATGACATCGGAGGAAAATGTGTGAAGGTCGACGATCAGCAAGGCCGGAGCAACCGCTGCAATACGTTTCTCCAGGTCTCGTGTGGAAGTCTCACACGCAATCTCAAAATGATTCTCAAAGAGCATCGAAAGGCTCTGGGCCAAATCACGATCCGGACTAAAGACAAGAATTCTTTTCTTTTTGTCGCTTTGAGTCAGAACCGAAGATTCCGTGCTGGAGCTTGTTGTCTTCAAACTTTCGGCCTTCCGGGCGTAATGGTGTTTTCTTTTCTATACAGTTCCGTCAAGATATATGCCACACACTTTGGGCGACACTCGTAAAATTTCACGCAAAGTTATTTGTCAAATTGGGTCGAAATCAGCCAATCATATAAAGAGAGTGAGGCGATGGTTTCCCAAACCCGCTAAATTGGTTCCTGCAACTCGGAATCATTCTCATAGCCAACTTCGAGATTCCTTCCAGTTCAATCGCATTGCTGTTTGAGATGGTCGATTTGGAGGGTTGAATTTTTCAACACACGGATTAAGAACGTACAATTTCAGGTGTTGGATGTGCCGTTCCGCCGGGCGACACGACGTTTTGTTGGAATTGTAATGATGACGACCTCGGGAGAGAACAGGATTTTCGATTGACTCGCTCCGTCAAAGAGAACGCCCCTCAGACTCCGACCGTCTTTCTTTTCCCATGATCTGACTTATCAGAATCCTGTCGCTGATATCCGTGTAATCGCCCCGAAGCTGTAAGAGAGACATTCACACTTGGACGGTAGCATGTTGATCCGAAAAACGATTGAGTCCGCGATAACGGCTGGATACGTACCGTTCGTGGGAAGTTGGAGGCGGCGATCTTCTCAAGAGAGAACCCAGCGACGGCAGACAGATTCGCTTACCTATTCAAAGTGAGTGACTCGCTTCACCTCTGAAGATTCTACAACCTACAATAAGAAAATCCAACACTTTGGATTATTGTGCGAAAATTCCAGGAAAGCCGCTACTTTCAATCAGTTCACGCAGGAATACAAATTGTCGGCAGTGTGTGCAAAATCAAGTAGTAACCGTGATGATACCATTCAAGGAAAACCATAAGACGCCGCCTGCAGGATTGATGCCACGCGATAATGTTAAGAAAGCCGTGAGTGATACCCTTAAGCTGGTCGATGCTTTCATTCGCAAGGGTGATTTGGATCAGGCTGAACAATGCGTCCTTCACGCAAGAGAGATCGATCCAAAAAACATCTACGCATACGCCTTCGAAGAACGCATTCAAATGCTTAAAGAGCAGGCTCACGAAAATTCTATTGCCGCGGATAGGGGCAAATCTACGGAGGAGGAACGCACACGCGAAGTGAAACCGATATTGCCGCTCGCAACACAGAAACATGACGATTCAATGGATTCGGAACCTGTTTCGGCCCCCGCTCAGCAAACAATACAATATCCAGAGACAACTACACACGGTCAACGTGCCGGGAGCCAATCCACAATAACGGATGTTTCTAAGCCAACCCGTGATGTGCAGACCCAGACACAGGGGGCCCCTTGCATTTACGAGGAGATCGAAGGAGAAGTGGCAACGAACGAAGAACACAGAAGTGGCGAGGACAGGAATCTCAAAATCCAGAGAATCATCAAAATCGCAGTTGATGCTGCCCGCAAAGAAATGCAACACAACAAGATCGCGGAATCAAGGCAGGACGGGCCTTTGCATGATGCACATTCCAACATCGTCGAAGCAGCTGAAGCCGTGCGCCGGGCGGAGGAAAACCGACAACGAGAGGTCGGTGGCATCGTTCAAGAACGGCTTCTCCCCGATCTCCACGAACGTCAGGAATCGAATCTGGAGAGGTT
>DATDNS010000330.1:0-9211 GCA_036518155.1 Bacteroidota bacterium | reverse complement strand
TGGCGTCCTTATTGGACTGAATGCTCTGAGCGCTGAAGAGGCTCAAGCCGACTGCAATGGCGATACCGACAATGATAACGCCGAGGATGATAAGGAGCAATTGCTGTTGACCCATGACGGATCTCCTGATTAGTTAGTGGTTGGTTGACTTAACGGTGAATTGCGAATCTTGTGACTTGGATTGCTCAATCGGCGTACCACGGTGTGCAACTCGCCAAAAGGTTGAAATCAGGCAATTTATGTTGTGAGGGTGAGGCTTTGGTCACGAATAATACCTCCCGAGGTCATAATTACCACTCCATTCTGACCTCGATTCTCATTTTTGCGCAAATAACCCCGCTCAGACGGCTAACGGAGGATGGAATCGATCTCCCGCAACTCTTCCTGAGAGATCGCGAGATTCTTCAATGCCCCCACCGCATCCCTGAGCTGCACAGTACTGCTCGCGCCCACCAGCGCCGATGTTACCTCCGGATGGCGCAACACCCAGGCAAGCGACATCTGGGCGAGAGACTGTCCCCGCTTGATGGCGATGTCGTTCAGCCGCCGGACTTTTGCCAGCTTCTCTTCTGTAATCTGAGCGGGCCTGAGGAACCCGTGCGGCTTTCCTGCACGCGAATTCTTCGGGATCCCCCTGAGATAGCGGTCAGTCAACAATCCCTGGTGGAGCGGGGAAAACACAATGCAGCCGAGATGTTCATTCCTCAGCGTATGCAGCAACTTCTCTTCGATCCATCGGTTGAACATGTTGTAACTCGGTTGATGAATGAGGCACGGCGTGCCAAGTTCACGAAGGATCGACACCGCCCGCTGCGTCATCTCGGCTGAATAATTCGAAATCCCGGCGTAGAGCGCTTTACCGCTCCGGACAATCTGGTCGAGCGCCCCCATCGTTTCCTCGAGCGGCGTTTCGGGGTCGGGTCGATGGCTGTAGAAGATATCGACGTAGTCCAGTCCCATCCTGCGCAGGCTCTGATCGAGGCTGGCAACCAGGTATTTGCGGGAACCCCATTCGCCGTAGGGTCCGGGCCACATCAGGTAGCCGGCTTTCGACGATATGATGAGCTCGTCACGGTACTTCGCAAGATCCCGCTTCAAAATCTTTCCGAAATTTTCCTCCGCCGAGCCGGGCGGCGGGCCATAGTTGTTTGCCAGGTCAAAATGCGTGATGCCGAGGTCGAACGCACAGCGGACGATCTTGCGTCCGTTCTCAAAGTCGTCGACACCGCCGAAGTTGTGCCACAAGCCGAGAGAAATTGCGGGAAGCTTGAGTCCGCTCTTTCCGCAGCGGTTGTAGCGCATCGAGTCGTAGCGGCTCGTGGAAGGTCTGTACTCAGCCATAGGTCATCCTCTGCTGTGTGATGGGTGCTGCTGTCACCGTCCTGAAAAGCGATTAATTATTCTTCGCGCCCTGGAGAATCCACTTCCCGACGAGTTCAATTTCATCTTTTGAAAGCGGTGTCATGGTCGAAGTGTCGGGCGGCATGCGAAAGTGCGGTTGGTCCGTTCCGCTCCGCAAGTAGAGCCAACTTTCGGAAAGATTTCCAGCGACGACGATCGGTTTTTTCAAGTTGGTAGCTCTTGCGTTCATGACATACTCGTACGACGTCAGGACAACCTGTTTGGCAGCTCGTTCCGGACGGTGACAGTTTGCACACCGGTTGTCCAGGATCGGCTGAATCTGTGTGCGGTAGCTGACTTCCTTCCTCCCGCACCCGATTGCGAGCAGTCCCACAAGAAGAACGATGGCGGAGAATCGCATAGTCATCTCCTTTCAATCGATTTAGGATTTTTGTGTCGATTCATGGCCCCTGAATTAAGGATGGTTATTGTCTTATCAAAAGAGAGATTGGAGTTGCCGGAGTCACTGTCACCTGGTCAAAGACCGGGAATGAGACCTGGGCCTTGTACGATCCGGGCAACAGGGGCGCAGCCTTCGACTGACAGATTGATTTTGGCGCGCGCCAATTCGCCTTGAGGGTCTGTCCTGGCGCCAAACGACCTGAAATGACGATTTGGGGAAAGGCACATCCGAAATATGAGGCTGCAACAACGCTGTCCCCGTAGAGAATTTCGAATAAGATGATGGGGTAGCCGGTATGATACGTAAGCGTGTCTCCAGTCGTGTTCATCGCAGAAAATGAAAGGTCGAAAGCTTCTCTTTCACGAAATTGCGAAACCGTATGCCCCAGTGTGTCCGCAACCGTGAAGGACGTGACGAGAAATCCGTTTGCGCCCTGTGAAGAATTGGTGGTATTGCAGGACCAGACGGAAAGTACCACCACGCCCAAAGGCAGTATCGCTTTCATGGCATTCAGCATTCTCCCGGACACCAATATACGACGATTGGAGTTAGTGTTACAGGATCAACGTTTGTTTCCCGGAAAAGAGTGTAAAGCAGGCTCTTCCGTCGCTTCGAATGTCTTGTGGTCCTTATTAATTGCGATTCAGGCGGGTTGAAGCTTGGTATGGCGGGTCTCGCTATCATAACATACCGCGTTCGTTGGCGGAAACGATGCAGCAAACGTACTTATCACTTGGTCAAAACGCAACTCTCCGATTCCCAGGAAGAGGAATGCAAATTGTGCTTTCACAAGATTGTATACGACCCGTGAGAGGAGGTTCGAACAATCGGAATTGGATTTTTGGTATTGCTTAATTTCAGCTCTTGCAACGTGTTCTCCCGCAGGAATATCAGTCTCGCGGTAATTCCGGCCCCTTCCCAATTGTTACGCTTGTCGATCCACGCAATTGCTTCGCCGGCAATCACTGAATCGACAATGTCTACGTAGAAGCTCTTCCTCGGGGGAATACTCAGCGTCGTGAACCTGGTCGGGCTATTTGCTGAACTTTTTCTTCTCTTCGGTTGTTCTACTTCTGGCTCTGAAACAGGGTTATTGACCACATAGGCGGCCGAGCGTAGAGGATCAGGAAGGGGAGAGTATATGTCAGACTCTCCTTTTTTTATGCGCCGATCTGCCTCAATCACCCGACAGTGCTTACTCTCAAGTATGGACGAACTACAGTCAGTCGAACAACATATTCCTTTACCGACCGGGACAAATCCAGAGTCATTGTCCCCCTTTCTCCCTGCCCTGAAACGGCTCTTCAATTCCGCAAAGCGATTTCTGTTCAACCCAGCGGTCATTCTTGCCGTTTTCCTCCTTTCAACGCTCGCGGCAGTTCTTTTGAAAGTCTCTTTTGATTTTCAGAACAATGGCATCGGCTACATCAGCAATGTGAACAATTTCGTCGTTTTCCGAAACTCATTTTATCATCTCATCGAACATTCCAGAATCTATGGATTTATGCCGGGCGTTCAGGATGATCAATTCCTTTACAGTCCAACCTTCGC
This sequence comes from Bacteroidota bacterium, assembly GCA_036518155.1. Taxonomy (GTDB): domain Bacteria; phylum Bacteroidota; class Ignavibacteria; order UBA10030; family UBA10030; genus JADGQA01. The sequence continues at coordinate 5,856 of DATDNS010000330.1, read as the reverse complement.
CCTGCTCTTTGCTCCGTTTGCCCTTCTTCCAAAATATGTGGGGGTCGTCGTCTGGTCAGTGTTCAATTCAATGATCCTGTTCTATGCAATCCGCAGGCTTCCCCTCGATGACGGAAAGAAGGCGTTCATATCCTGGTTCATCCTTGTCGAACTCATTTCAACGACCCAAAACGTTCAATCCAATCCCCTGGTGGCGGCACTCTTCATCCTTACGTTCGTCGCCTTCGAATCAAGGCGAGTCGCGCTCGCCGCCCTCTTCGTTGCCATCAGTTTCTACGTCAAGATTTTTGGTGTGATGGGAGGACTGTTGTTTCTTGTCTACCCTCAACGTTTGAAGTTCGCGGGTTGGGCGGCATTCTGGGCTCTCCTGTTGTTCCTGCTTCCTCTCACTGTCGTCTCGTGGAAAGAGTTGTCGGATTACTACGTAGCGTGGTACGGGGCGTTGCAGGAGACGCACGCGCACTATACGGACCAAATCTTCATCTCGGTCATGCGCATGGTTGAAGGCATGCGAGGAGCGGCACTGTCCGACGCGGGGCGCTATGTCGTGCAGATTGCGGCGTTCGTGCTCTTTTCAGTAAAATTCCTGAACCGTAAAGCGTTCAACAGCACGCGCTATCGAATGGCGGTTCTTTCATCGGTCATGGTTTGGTGCATCATTTTCAATCATGCCTCCGAATCGAATCACTACGTCATCGCAGCCCTCGGCGTTGCCCTCTGGTATGTCAGCGGAGAAAGGCACAGGCTCGACCTCGCATTGTTGATCGGTGCATTTGTTCTCGGTGCGAGCCCTTCGTCGTTGTTCCCGAGTTATTTGAGAACGCAGTTTGTAGCGCCACTGGGCCTCATGGCGCTCCCCTTCTTCCTCATATGGCTGAAGACCGAGTTTGAACTCACAACGTCAACAACAAACAACTTCTTGAATTCCACCGATTCACGCTATGCGCAAGATTGATCTCGATATCATACAACCGTGCTATAATCCATCCCACGACTGGGCCGAATCTGTCTGGCTGCACTTTCAGGACCTCATGAAGCTCCTGCCCGGCGTGAACATCAACCTCGTTATCGTTAATGACGGCTCGCAGAAGAATGTCTCAGGCGATTCCGTGGATTTCCTCCGGGAACGCATAGAAAACTTTCAATTCATCAGCTATGATCCAAACCGGGGGAAAGGGTACGCGTTGCGTATGGGGATCACGGCGAGCCGGGGTCCCGTACAGATTTGCACGGACATTGATTTCCCGTACGAACTGGTTCATATACAACAAATGTATACGCTGTTGAACGGAAATGCCGATATCGTCTGTGGCGTAAGAAACAGACGCTACTACGATACGCTCCCTTCGAGACGGCTCATCGCATCGAAAACGTCGCAAATGCTCAACCAGATGTTCCTTCGTTTGCCGTTCAGCGATACGCAATCGGGCATCAAGGGGTTCAACGGAAAAGGACGAAGGATCATGCTCGGGACGACAATCGAACGTTACCTCGTCGATACGGAGTTCCTTGCCATCGCGGCAAGAGAAAAAAATCTGAGCATCGTACCGTTTGAGGTATCCCTGCGCGACAATGTCAAGATATCCCGGATGAAGACGAAGGTTTTCATCCACGAATTTCGTAACTTTGTGCGCATCTATTCCAATGTCCGCTGACCATCGATGACGAGAGGCAAAATCATCCTGACGTTCGATGTCGAGGAATTCGACATCCCTGCGGAGTATGGAAGGAACATTTCATTCGAAGAACAGATTCAGGTCACAACGACCGGGCTGCTGAGAATTGTCGACCTGGCTGCACGACATCGGGTGAAGTGTACGTTCTTTACCACTGCCGTCTTCGCGCAGCAACAGCCTAGGATTATCAGGGAGATTTCTCAACAGCACGAAATTGCATCCCACGGAGTTTCCCATTCCTCATTTTCCCCCACCGACCTGCGTTCTTCAAAAACTTCACTCGAATCCATTCTCGGCAGGCCGGTGAACGGATTTCGGATGGCCCGGTTTGCCTCTGTCGACGATTCGGTCATCGAACAGGCGGGATACACGTATAACTCTTCGCTGAATCCCACGTGGATCCCCGGCAGATACAACTCCTTCCACAGACCCCGGCTGCCGTTCAAGACCGGAAAACTCCTGAACATCCCCCTTTCGGTTACACCGGTCCTCCGGATCCCACTGTTCTGGCTTAGCCTGAAGAACATGCCGCAATGGCTTTTCCATTCGTTCATGCTTCGTACGCTGGGGCACGACGGCTTTCTCTCGCTTTACGTTCACCCCTGGGAATGTGCTGACATTGGCAGCTACGGTCTTCCGTGGTACATCGGCAGAACAAACGGGATGGCGATGTTGAAACGTGTCGAAGACCTGATAAGAAACCTGAAGGACAACGCTGACTTCATCACGATGAGCGAATTTTGCAGTTCCTGGACCGACGCCAACTCCCCTACTCCCGCATCTCCTCCTTGAAAAGGCGCAGGGAGCCGCCGCCAATCAACCTTCCCCTGCCAATAAACCTGCATTCTACGCCCCGGATGCCATCTCTTCCCTGCCATGCTTGTGCGTAGCAGCACTCACTCACGTTGTTGGCGTTCTTAATTCCTCTGGTTCGGGGGATACCCCTTGCGTACGAGGGAGGACAGACGTCTTGTGTCCGCCGGCACTGACATTTGTTAGATATTCTCATAATTGGGAACCATTCAAAAGCACCTTTGTTTCATAATGCATCCAGTATTAGCGGAAGCCAACGGATGGAAACCTCGGTGTTTTGTCAGATTCCATTGACAGGCAATTCAGACCGAACGTCAACGGCAACATTTGGAAGGAGTGTCCGTGCGCGCCACCGGGTTTCAACGGCTGTTTTCTGCGAATGCTTTACGGCTTCCCGTTTACCCATTCTGCCTCTGCATTCTCCTTAGCATCGTCAGTCAAGTCGCGGCCGCTCAGAGCAACCCTGTGCAGTTTCAGGGAAACTTCAGCCTGTCCGGCGAACTGTACTCGTCGAGCGGGATTCCTGCACGACGATCCCGGGATGCGTACCGCGGCATCTTTACGCCGACGCTCACGTTGTTCGACCAGATCAGCCTCCCATTCGAATTCTATCTCTCAAACCAGGACCACGGGTACCGGCAGCCGTTCAATCAGTTCGGCGTGAACCCGCGTCTCTGGAACTGGCTCACCCTCCACGCCGGATATTATTCATCACGCATTTCCGACCTGACGTTCGGCGATACGAGACTCTACGGAGGGGGGATCGATCTGACGCCGGGCCTGTTTCGATTCTCGTTGCTCTACGGAAGATCGCAGGCGGCTGTCGCGGTCGATACGGTCCTTGGTATCCGCGGCGCCTATGCACGCAAGATGCTGGCGGCAAAAATCGGCTATGGGAATCCCGGGGGCTGGTTCATCGACCTGAACGTACTCCACGCCATCGATGATTCCACATCGTTAACGTTGCCCGTTCACGGTTCTGCATCCGATTCCGTTCTTTCGACGTATCTCACTGCGCCGACGGAAAATGTGGTCAGCTCGCTGGCGTTCGGGATGAACTTTCTCGAAAGCCACGTTCGGATCAAGGGAGAGGCCGCCGTCTCCGCGTTCAGCAACGATATCCGCTCCCCGATTCTTTCCGGCAGAAAAGGACTAGGCTTCTGGTTTACCCCGAGAACATCGTCCCAGGTCGACGGTGCATCGACACTTGTCATGAGCATCGTGCCGATGAACGATGTCTCCGTGGCACTTTCCGGGAAATGGGTCGGACCCGGGTTCGTGACGCTCGGCTACGCACAGCTGCCGAACGACGCCGCGCAGTATACGGTCAGCCCTGCGTTCCAGCTCTTCCAGCATACCACGAGTCTTCGTACGTCGTTCGGCGTGCAGTACAACAACCTTCGCAATGACCATCTCTCCACGACGCGGCGGACAATCTCGAGCGTCGGGATCACGACGCAGCCGGTGCAGGCGTTCGGGCTCGAGCTCGATTACACCAACTACGGGATGCGTTCGGCACCGCGGAACGATACGCTGCGGATCGACAATATTTCGCAGTCGCTGATCGTCTCGCCGCGCTATTCCTTTGCCGGACTGGGAGGAACGAACGTCCTTGTCCTCAACTATTCATTGCAGAATTTCCGGGATTTCAACGTTGTTTCCGGCGGACTTTCGGACAACAAATCCAATACGGGAGTGGCAACGTGGGTGCTCGCATTGCCGTCTGCCTATTCTTTTTCCACGAACCTCGTCGTGACTTCCGCGGTCTCTTCTGCTGCAAAGACGACGATCAAGGGATTGACCGAAACCGTGGGACGCCCCTTCTTCGACAACCTCCTCTCGACAAGTCTGACGCTGGGATACAGCCTTTTTACCGTCAGCTCCACCAGCGGACAGTTTGTCGTTCGCCTCAGTGCCTCGACGAATATGGGGAAGAGCGGGACGTTGTCTTTGATGCTTTCAAGCAACAGGTTCAATTATAGTGATCCGACAGCCGGACAATCGTACGGCGAGTTTCAGGGAAGTCTATCCTACAATATTCACTTCTGACAGGAGATGAGGAAATGGAAGTGAGAACGAGATCGTATTTTGGCAGCGCTCCGGGCAGATGGATATTGTTCATCGCATCGGTCGCTCTGTTGGCAGTGCAGGCTGACGCCCAGCTCACGGTAACCTTGAACGTGCGCAGTCCGATGCCCTCCCAGATTTCCACCTGGCAAAACGACCCGACGCTGGTTCAGCTGATTATCGTGAATTCCGCCGCCGGGACTTCCTACAAGAATATTCGTGCCTCGTTCGTCGTGCAGGACGCGAGCAAGAACAACGCCGTCGTCATGCAGTCGAAGGACAGCGACCCTTCCATGCCCGTGTTCGACATCGGTGCCGGCGCAACGGTCACGAGGTTCGGGACCGACATTGTCAACGGGAACAATGTCAACATCAATTCGAGCTATCAGAATACCGCAACGAATACCAACAGCATCCCGGAAGGCAATTACGAGTTTTGTGTGACACTGATCGACCAGAATAATACGGCGATCGGCACGACGGGCCAGGTCTGCATGCCGTTCGTCGTGATCATCCCCGATCCGCCGACGCTCACCAGCCCCGCCGACCAGTCCGTCGTCTCGACCGTGGCGCCGACGACGTTCGCGTGGACGCCGGTCATGCTCGGAACGACGCAGGCGAGCTACAAACTCACCATCGTTCCGATCTTCCAAAACCAGACGTCGCACGACGCCGTCCAGAGCAACAACCCGCTGATGCAGAAGACCGTTACGATCAGCTCGTATGTTTACACCCAATCGGACCCGCCGTTTTCATTCTATCCTTCCGCGACCGGCTTTGCGTGGCAGGTTCAGGCCCTGGACCAGCAGAATCTTCCCGTCGCCAAGAACGAAGGGAAAAGCGAGATCTTCAGCTTCACCCTGCAATCACAGAGCAGTTCGTCATCGCAACTCACGCTCGAACAGTATTACCCGTTCGACGGCGACACGATCCCGTGGATCCCTCCCCACATGATCGTGAAGTTCAGTCCCTACAGCGATTCCATCACGCAGATGGATTACACGCTGAACATCAGCGGATCCGACAACTCTTCGAATTCGTCCCACAGGGTCCTTTCGTGGCCGCAAGGTCCGAGGAAATCCCAGGGTTGGCCCGACCCCGCCGATTCCGACCGTGCGCGGTACATCATCGCCGATCTGGATTTTTCCGGCAACAACAGCACCGTGGTCCTGCCTTCGTGGGCGTCTACCATGAAGCGGGGTGTGAAATACACCTGGAGCGTAAGTGCATCGTTCACGCGTGCAGGCCAGACCATCACTGCGAATACGGGGAGCCGTTCGTTCACGCTGGGTACAACCGC
>DATDNS010000329.1:0-2123 GCA_036518155.1 Bacteroidota bacterium | reverse complement strand
TTTTGTCGTTGAAGCGGGGCAAGGGCTGGTTCTTTGGCGATCCAGCGGGTCGACGAAAGGGAGCGAAGTCATCGCAAGTGTCACGAAGAATCCACGGGGTCTCCAGGCGTATGCTTCTTCAAACGAAAATGGCTTTTTCCGTGGGGGCGCATTACAGCTTAATATCGGATTTGTCGATTTCACTGGATTCTTTTCCCAAAAGCCAATCAACGCCAATTTCAATGATCAAGGCTTCATCTCCGGCTTTGATGTCTCCGGCCTTTCCAGAACGCCGTCGGAGAGTCAATCCAAGTCCTCGTCTGGTGAAAGACTCGCCGGGATCGACGTGGAATTGCACATCCGCGAGGGATTGCGTTTCGGATTGCGTGCCTATACGACGCGCTTTGACCACCCCGTGGCTCTGTCGTCGAAGAACGGTTTCAGCGGACAACGCGCGTCTATCGCAAGTGTCGATTTCTCGTATGCCTCGACCACTGTAGGATCCTTCGCGGAATTTGCCATCGATCATGCCAGATCTGTCGCGGGCGTCGGCGGAGTCGTGCTTGAACCTGTGCCGTCGGTGGACGTAGCACTCGTTGCACATTCGTATTCCAGAGCGTTCATAAGCTTGCACGGCTTTGGCTTCGGTGAAGCCGGAGGCCAGTTGCAGAATAGTCAGGGAATGTACACTTCCGCACGGTTGAGTCTTCTTGAGTGGTTGATCGTGTCGACATATTTTGACCAATTTTCCGCTGAAGGACCGACCGGAATTTCTTACCTTCCGACAAGCGGTCACGAATTCCTCGGGGAAATACGTGTGGAGCCGAACGATCTCTCATCATTCCTTTTGCAGGTAAAACAGAAGAATCAGGCAGACCCGCAACTCCTCATTGACGAATTTGGCCGATTTGTTTCCGTCAACGGAAGGAGAGCGCAGTCAAACTACCGCCTGTCGCTTGAATGGTCTCCATCGTCGAGAATTCGTTGGAAGAGCAGAATTGAGCGGGTGCACGTGGAATACTCCCTCGCCGGCGTGCCGGGAACCGGATTACTTATGTACCAGGATGTCAGGGTAAAACCGACGCCAGGTGCAAGTATCGATGCGAGGATTGTAGTGTTCGAGACGGATTCCTATGACTCACGCATCTATGAATACGAAAGCGAATTGCGGGGAACGTTTGTGAATCCGGCTCTTTATGGCAGGGGAATTCGTCTGTACGTACTTACGCGGTTCGATATCGGGAGCATCGAGGTGTCGGCAAAATATGCGTGTACACGAAAATCCGGTGTCACGAGTCTGGGTTCGGGTACTGGAGAGATCATCGGAGACACCGACAACCAGGTCAGCGTTCAGCTTGATGTGAAACTCTGACATTACAGCAGTGTGGCATCAACAAGTGAACGAACTTTTCCGGTGTGACCGTTGTTCAACGTGAAGGCCGGCTGTCGACTGAAGCCGGATATCTCGAAGAATCGTGCATTCAACCTTATCAACTGTTGAAAGGGAGTCGGCAATGAACAAGTTCGCGGGTCTCATCGGCTTGGCGCTGCTTTGTGGCTTTGCACCGAAGGGCGATCCATCCGAAAAAGTGGATAACTTCACGCTCGAGGACTACAACGGCGTCAGGCATTCCTTGAACGACTACAAAAACTCCAAAGCTATTGTGATCATGTTCATCGCAACCCGGTGCCCAGTGTCCAATTCCTACAATGGCAGGATGAACGAACTCGTCAAGGATTACACCGGGAAGCATGTTGCATTTATCGGGATCAATTCAAACAACCAGGAGAGCGTCGAGGAAATTAAGAACCATGCCCACGAAAAGGGCTTCGAATTTCCGATCCTGAAAGACTGGAAGAACGTGATTGCCGATAAACTCGGGGCAACCGTAACGCCGGAAATCTACGTCCTTAATCCGGGACTGGAAATTCTCTATCACGGCCGTATCGACAATTCCTCCAAGGAAGACAAGGTGACTTCAAAAGACCTGAGAAATGCGCTGGATGAAATTCTGAACGGAAAGCCGGTTGCGGTCACGTCAACGAAAGCGTTTGGCTGCACGATCAAGAAGGTCGACTAGCGTGGCTCTTCCTCTTCTCTTCCCCTACGCGTTCCTTTTGTCGACGTCCGTTCTTTGCGGATC
>DATDNS010000328.1:0-2587 GCA_036518155.1 Bacteroidota bacterium | reverse complement strand
CCGTCTCGTTCGTAGCATCCCCTCTTTTGCAGCACTATGCGGGCTGATTCAACGCAACTTTTCGGCAAAGCTGTGAGCCGGGACAATAGATGTTCGTCACGAAAAATATTTCCTGCAACGTACAGGCTCTCTGCAAGCTTTTCGGATTCATGATGTCCTAATCCCCACTCGGCCGCCATCGTGATCCCGGCGAGAAGAAGATGGGCAATCGCGCTGCCGTCGGGACTCCGAAGTTCAACCGTCTGCCTCCCCTGCTTTTCCTCAAACGGCTTGTTCTCCCGCGGATTGAGACGCTGCGCAAGATTTTCGACGCTTGCCCAGCCGAGAGGAACACGGATAAGTGCGCTGCGATTCATGTCGCTCCAGCATATTCTCGTCGGAGCCTCCTGGTTGGGAACCAGGCGCAGGTAGGCCGAGGAGACAGTATTCCCGAAGGCGGTGAGCGAATCCGCATACATACAGAGCCCACCAACGACTTTTTTCGCTTCGACGGAAAGCAGTCCGGCCCGATCGGTCATCACGTTCTTTCCGTTGTTTCGGACCTCCATATGGACATGGAGTCCATTTCCGGCAACGCCCTCTTCAAGTTTTGGCGCGAACGTTGCGACGCAGGAATGTCGATAGGCCACATTCCGGATAAGCCATCGGCTCAGAACAAGAATATCTCCCGTATCTTCGACCGGCGTTGGCAAAAATTCTATTTCCAGCTGCTCGCCTTGCTTGTCTTTGATCTCTTCCAAATCACTGCGGACGTGTTCGATGTAACCGACCTCACTGTGGGCATATTTCACCGCCCCGGTGATCTGCGTGATGTACCGGACCATTTCGTTAAGCATGAAGCCGCTTTTCAAAAAGGGGCCCGACGCGTGGTACCCACGTTGTTTGGGGGCGAAGTAGATGTTGTTGTTACTCTCGCTGAGGAGGAAGAATTCCAGCTCTCCCAGGGCATAGAAATCCATTCCGGTGCTTTTCTTGAAGGACTGTGATGCCTTTGCAAGGATTGTGTCGGGTGCAAATGGTGCCAGCGAACCATCCCGCGTCAAGTACCGACAGACAAAGTCCAGGCTTCGGTCATCAAACGGGTTCAGGAACGCTGTCTTGTAGACGGGAACGACATAGAGGTCCGAAAGTGCGGTGTCCACCATTCCTCTGAAAAGCGATGATCCGTCCACCCTCTCACCGTCCGCCAGAATGCGTTCTGCCTGAAGTTTGTCCGCCACAGGAATCTTCAACTCCTTGAATTTTCCGTCAAGGGCGGTGTAGTGGAACGTGATTCGCTCAATCTGCTTCTCCTCAATAACGCTGACAAGGTCTTCCCTGGAAAAGTCTTCACGTGGTTTGTCCAGAATTGAGCAAAGCGGATTCGTCAGTGGATAAGTATGACTCATTCAAGGCCTCCCTGGTAAATTAACCGGTCATCATTGTCCCCCAAAGCCAACAGTACTATACCATCCATCCCTGGTACCATATTCAGGCAGTCTGCAATGCGAAGACTGTCAATCATTGCTCCTCCCGCATGCGTCGTCTCGTTCAGAATAATCTCATCACTGGTCGAGGGCCTTCCGCACTTTTCGCAGGATGAGCTCCGGTGTGTACGGTTTTTGAACAAAATCCAGCGCCCCGGCATTCACGAGGGCATTTTTCGTGTCCGGTTCGAAATAGCCGCTGGCGAGGATCACCTTTGCCGCCGGATTCATCGCTTTCAATAGAAACAATACCTGATCACCGCTCACAATTGGCAGGCCGAGATCGCTGATCACAAGCTGGATTTCATCCTTGTTCATCCTGTAGATTTCGACAGCCTCGCCGCCATCGCGCGCAGTCAATACTCGGTATCCCTTTGCCAGAAACAGGGATTCGATATTCGACCGTATCGCTTCTTCATCTTCAACTATGAGAATTGTTTCCGAACCTCCTTCCGCTTCCTCGACGTTTCCTTCCACGGAGTCAAGCGTCCTCAGGCTTTTGGAAGGAATGGGGAAGAAGAGATGAAACGTCGAACCGCTGCTTAATTCGCTTTCCACGCGAACGAAGCCATCGTGATTCTTTACCGCCCCATAGACGACTGAGAGTCCCAGGCCCGTCCCCTTTCCTTTGTCCTTCGTCGTGAAAAATGGGTCAAAGATATGGCTCCGAGTTGCCTCATCCATTCCAATCCCGGTATCCCTCACCCGGACGTGCACATATTCCGAAGCGGTCGCCTCAGCGAAGAGACTTCTGACACTGTGGCCGGAAGTCATCTCAGTTCCAAGCGAAAGCAAGCCGCCACCGGGCATTGCATCGCGCGCGTTAATACACAAATTCAGGAGAACCTGTTGAATCTGGGTTGAATCCGCGGTTATCAACGGAATTCCGTCTTCAAGCTGGAGAGTGATCGCTATCGTTTTGGGGAATGTTTCCTGCATCATCCGGGACACATCCCTGACTGCCCGATTGATATCCGTCGGCCCAAAATGCACTTCCGTCTTGCGCGCAAACGTCAGAATTTGTCTTACCAGGTTCGCACCACGCTGAACTGCATCGTGAATTGCCGCCACGCTTTGTTCGAGTTTGAGAGGATCTCCCACAATACGTTGGACGAGCGAAT
>DATDNS010000327.1:0-2223 GCA_036518155.1 Bacteroidota bacterium | reverse complement strand
GGCTACTGCGGTGAGCGTAATGAAACATTGATTGATCCATCTGCAGGATTGATGCAATCGTATGTCGAAGACTGTGCCGTGTGCTGTCATCCCAACGTCCTTACCGTTCGGATCAACCGTGCAAACGGAGAGATAAGCCTTGAGGCCCAATTCGAAGGCTGAAATACAAATCCCGGCACACGGAGATTTTTCGAGGATCGCATGCCTGTGAAGAAAATCCTGCACGGCGTGCACGTCCCCGTCAAGGTATGGACGGAGGACATTGAGGAGGAGGCGGAAAAGCAACTCCTACAGCTTGCCTCGTTGCCGTTTGTATTCCGTCACGTCGCCGTCATGCCGGATGTCCACGCAGGGCGTGGTTCGACCATCGGCACTGTGTATGTTTCAAAAGATGTCATCATCCCGGCGGCAGTTGGCGTGGATATCGGTTGTGGAATGGCGGCTCTTCAAACGCCGTTTCACATTTCGGTCCTGGAAGGGAAGCTTTCAGTGATGCGACAGGCCATCGAGAGATCCATTCCGGTAGGGTTTCACGAACACAAAGAGCTGACAGGGCAAACGATGTCGTGGGAAGGGTGGTCGGATTTCAATAATCTCACGCACGAAGTCCACGATCTCCTGAAAAAAGCACAGCATCAACTTGGTACGCTTGGCGGCGGGAATCACTTCATCGAACTCTGTCACGACGAGGAAGACCGGTTGTGGATTCTCCTCCACAGCGGAAGTCGCCACATCGGCAAGGTTCTCGCCGATGTCCACATCGATATTGCCGAAGAATTGATGAAACTGCACGACGTTAGACTCCCACATCGTGATTTTTCCTACCTCCGGTACGGCACCGGGGAATGCGATCAGTATTTTCACGATGTATTGTGGGCACAGGCATACGCACGAAGAAACAGAGAAATCATGCTTGATCTCATCGTGCGGGATGTCGCGGCCGTTGTCAACGAGGGAAAATCGTTTGAACGGATACGAACGGTCAATTGTCACCACAATTACGTGACAAAGGAAGTTCACTATGGCGAAGAGGTGTGGGTGACGCGGAAAGGCGCCATCCGTGCAGAACGGGGCGATGAAGGCATCGTTCCCGGATCGATGGGAGCAAAGTCTTACATCGTACGCGGACTCGGGAATCCGGAATCGTTCAATTCTGCGAGTCACGGCGCCGGACGAAGAATGTCCCGCACAAAGGCGAAGGCAACGTTCTCGGCACGTGATCTTGAGGAACAGACAAAGGGAGTTGAGTGCAGGAAAGACAAAGGCGTTATCGATGAGATCCCGAAGGCGTACAAGGATATCGACCAGGTGCTTGAAAATGAACGGGATCTTGTCGAGCCCGTTACCGCTCTGAAACAGGTTATCTGTGTGAAAGGCTGAATCATCAATTGGCCGGTATGTCAACTCCACTGATGCAACAATACCGTCAGGTGAAAGCGAAATACCCCGAAACAATCCTGTTGTTCCGGATGGGGGATTTCTTTGAAACCTTCGAGGACGACGCAAAAGTAACCGCGAAAGTCCTCGGCATTGTCCTGACGAAACGCGGCAACGGCGCAGCCGGCGATATTCCCCTCGCCGGATTTCCCCATCACGCACTCGATGCATATCTCCCGAAACTTCTGAAAGCGGGCTACCGGGTCGCCGTCTGCGAACAACTGGAAGACCCGAAATTTGCAAAAGGCATTGTCAAACGGGATGTCATCGAAGTCGTAACACCGGGAATCGCATTTTCCGATAAAGTCCTCGAGCGCAATCAGAACAATTTTCTTGCCTCCGTAGCGCTGCCTTCACCCCTGGCAACAAGCGAAGACCTGATTGGATTTGCATTCATCGATGTCTCCACCGGCGAATTCACTGTATCCGAGTTCTCTCTCAAGAACCTCTCGGAGCAGGTTTCCAGCCTGCAGGCCTCGGAACTGATCGTCCAGAAAAGAGATCTCGAAACGCTGAAAGGTCTCCTGAAGGACGATTTCAGGGGAATCTATACGAAGACCGATGACTGGGTGTTCAATGCCGACTACGCATACGAAATCCTGATTACCCATTTCAAAACGAAGACGCTCAAGGGCTTCGGTATCGAGGAGATGCGCATCGGCACAGTGGCGGCCGGTGCGATCATGAATTATCTGCAGGAGACTCAGAAGGCGAACCTGCTTCACATCAAGCGGATTGTTCCCGCCGATATCAGCAGCTTCATGGTCCTTGATACGTCAACGAAAA
>DATDNS010000326.1:0-2555 GCA_036518155.1 Bacteroidota bacterium | reverse complement strand
TTCTCGCTGTTGTCGTGGTTGAAGCGAATGCAGGCACCACGGGAAAGATCGCGGGAAAAGTTGTCGATGCGAAGTCGAAAGAAGCTCTCATCGGCGTCAATGTTGTGTTGGTGGGAACCACGTTGGGCGCTTCTGCGGATGTTGACGGCAACTACTTCATTATTAACATCCCCCCCGGAAAATATCAGGTCAGAGCTACCGCAGTCGGTTACACATCCTCCCTGGTGGACAATGTAACAGTCTCCGCCGATCAGACCACGCGTGTCGATTTCCAGCTGTCGGAACAGGCGGTCGAAGTGGGAGCGGTGGAAGTCATTGCATCACGGCCTATTGTGCAAAAAGATCTCACCTCGACAACCGCCACAGTCACCAGCGATCAACTTTCGCAACTGCCGGTGGAAACGGTTTCTTCCGCCGTCAATTTGCAGGCCGGTGTTGTTGAAGGCCACTTCCGCGGTGGGCGTACGGGCGAGGTAAAGTTCCTTGTCGACGGGATGTCGGTGAATGATGTCTTCTCGGGAGATGAGTCTCTCGAGCCTGAAGTCAACAGTGTTCAGGAAATCCAGGTGCTGAGTGGCACGTTCAACGCGGAATACGGTGAGGCGTTGTCGGGAGTGGTCAACCAAGTCACCAAAATTGCGGGCGACAAATACACTGGCCAGCTCTCTCTGTACACAGGTGATTACGTTACAACGCGGACTGGTCTCTACCGATACATCGACCATATTTCTCCGCGCGACCTTCAAAACTACGAAGGCAATGTCAGTGGACCAGTCCCGGGGACGAACTCTTTGCTGAAGTTCTTCTTGTCAGGGAGGTATTTCTACGATGATGGCTATCTGTACGGAAAACGCGTTTTCAACCCAAGAGATTCGAGCAATTTCAGCGCAAATGATCCATCCCAGTGGTATGTAGGCGCTACAGGCGACGGAAAATACGTGCCGATGAATTACCAGGAAAGGATCAGCCTGCAAGGAAAGGTTTCCATCGACGTCGGTTCTTCAAAGGGGATCGTTCTCCAGGCGCTCTATCAGGATCGAAAATACCGCCAGTACGATTTCATGTTTCAGCTCAATCCTGACGGAGATTACAACTACTTTCAAAAGAGCTTTCTTGGCATCGCGAGCTACAACTACGTGTTCAACCCTTCGTCGTTTGTTGATTTGAATGCATCGTATGTCCGATCGGACTACAAACAGTACGTATACGATAATCCCGTTGACCCCCGCTACGTGAGTCCTGACCTTGTCCGGCTTGCCGGAAGCAGCGGTAACTCCTTCTATACCAACGGGACGCAAAACTGGCATTTCCCACATACAACCGACACGTACACGGGGAAAGTGGACTACACCTCGCAGGTGACGACAATACACCAAGTAAAAGCCGGACTTGAGTTTCAGCAGCATATGCTGCAATCACACGATTTCCAGACACTTGTTGATGCCAGTACAGGATTCAAGCCGGCGGTGGATTCGTTAGGGGCATTTGACAACAGTCTCTACACCACACACCCTTATCAATTCGCAGCATACCTTCAAGACAAAATCGAATTGAGCTACCTCATCGTCAATGTCGGCGTGAGATTCGACTATTTTCAGCCGGACGGGAGAGTGCTGCTCAATCCGGACAATATCGCTGCTCTCGATACGATCGCTCCTCCATTTCCAACGTCATTTTCGAGGGCCGCCTCGGCAAAATCCCAGATTAGTCCACGTGTAGGCATATCCTATCCTATTACCGACGGAGGTGCGATCCACTTTTCCTATGGTCATTTCTTCCAGGTTCCTCCCTTTGATTATCTTTACAGAAATCCGAATTTCCGAATTCCCGGAACCGGCAATTATCCCCAGTTGATCGGCAACGTCATCGGCAACGCGGATCTTCAGCCCCAAAGGACGACGATGTATGAAATCGGGTTGCAGCAGGAGCTTACGCCATTTCTCGGGGCAACCTTCACGGCGTACTATAAGGACATTCGCAATCTTCTTGGGCTCCAACTTCACCTCAAGAACAACATCACTTCGTACGGCGAATTCATTAACAGGGACTACGGCGCAGTAAAAGGATTTACGATATCTCTGGATAAACGGTTCAGCGACGGTTTTGGGGCGACGCTGGATTATACGTACCAGACCGCGTTTGGCAATTCTTCGAACCCTGTCGATGACTTCAACAAGCAACAAGCAAGCCCGCCAATCGAGATCAACAAGGAGCTTGTCCCTCTTGACTGGGACCGCCGCCATTCACTGAACCTGACATTTACCGGAGGTATTCCGGACGATTTCATCGGAAGCTTCATCGCCCGACTTGGATCGGGACTTCCGTACACGCCCTCCCTGGTCATAAACGCGCGCCCCCTCGAAAACAGCGACAACCGACCGATGTTTTTCAATGCTGATCTTTATCTGACGAAATACGTTCAGGTGTTCGGTTATTCCGTATCAGTGTTCTTGAAGCTCTACAACGTCTTTGACACACCGGCAGAAATCAATATTTTTACGGACACGGGTCGTGCAGGATATACGCTCGAACTCACGAGGCCCCAGGCGCCGCCG
>DATDNS010000325.1:0-2551 GCA_036518155.1 Bacteroidota bacterium | reverse complement strand
GGGAAGATGTGTTGAATGGCGCCTTTTTCGTCGATCACGAACGTCGTCCGTTCAATTCCCATGAATGTCCTTCCATACATCGATTTTTCTTTCCACACGCCATACGCTTTGCAGACTTCCTTGGATTCGTCGCTCAGCAATGGAAATCCGAGATTGAATTTTCCTGCGAATTTCAAATGCGATTCGACACTGTCCGCGCTGATGCCGAGGACCACTGCTCCCTTTTTCTTGAGCAGTCCAAGGTTTTCCTGGAACGAACAGGCTTCTTTCGTACAACCCGGCGTATCATCTTTAGGGTAGAAGTAGAGAATGACTTTTTTCCCCTTGTACTGGCTTAGTCGAATATCCCCTTCTGGGCTCGAAGAGAGCTTGAAATCGGGGGCTTTGTCACCAATCTTGATCATGGCTTTGCATTCCTTTTATGGGCGAACAGCTGGGTTCTGGATTGAAGATTGCGGCAAAGACAACTTCCGGCCGCGTAGTGGCGTCTGACGGTGACAGCACCTCGAGCGAGATGACGAAAACCGTCAGCCATCGATATGCTTCTGGTGTCGTTAGTGAATAGCCGAGAGAGCTTTCGATATTTCGTCGTAGACCGGCTCGACGCCGGGATTGTCTGAAATCCATGTGTAGCGCACGGTTCCCTCCTTGTCCAGCACAAAAATGGACCGCTTCGCCGCAGTATATCCCTGAAGACCCGCGAAGCTTTCCTGTGGGATTCCGTATGATTTCACTGCGACGCGGTTAAAGTCGCTGAGAAGAGGAAACTGTAGATTGTTCTGCGTGGCGAAAGCTTTGTTGGCAAACGGCGAGTCGACGCTGATGCCGACGACCTGAGCATTCATCGTGTTGAAGTTTGCCATGGAATCTCTCAAGGTGCACATTTCTTTGGTACAGACTCCCGTAAATGCACCCGGGAAAAATGCAAGGACTGTTTTCTTCCCGATGAATTCGCTCAGCGAGCGCTGTTTCTTTTCTGTGTCCGACAATGTGAATGCAGGAGCTTTATCACCTACTTTTATTGCCATTGATGACCTCCGATGATGGGTATCGAGTGATTCTCGTGATTGGATAACCTGCCTGACCGGTGGCCTAACGTTCGCTCTTCCCCGCGTTTTCGTTGACCCCGCGTGCATGCAAAACGAAATACGGGCGACGGAAGTTCCAGCGGCGATATTCACAAGAGTGCCCGATCAAAGCCCGAAACGATGGCAAAGTTGCGTGCGAAATTCTGGACAACGCTTCGCACGGTTCAACGATTGAACGGTTGTTTGAAATCTGTAGATCAGTAAATGCGGTCAAGGGGTCGAAGAACTCTGAAAAACTGCTTCGAGGAGGAAGTAAAGCGCGATTTCCAGGATTCTTTTCTGCTTCGGTGAATAATATATCCATATTACGTCCGATTGTCAACGAATGGAGGCGTTTGAATTCCCTCGACTTTTGATTATATTCAATTGTTTTTATGAGTCACGGAAGGGTGCGAGAGTGGTTGAATCGGCCGGTCTCGAAAACCGGAATAGCTGCAAGGCTATCGAGGGTTCGAATCCCTCCCCTTCCGCTCCCGATCGCTCAGACTTACGGAGAGGTGCAAGAGTGGTTGAATTGGCCACCCTGGAAAGGTGGTATACCGGAAACGGTATCGTGGGTTCGAATCCCACCCTCTCCGCAACACGTTCTACGCATGTGTTTTGCGGAGTCTGAACGACGGGACGTTTTACTACGGTTCGAGTGCTGACATTCCCGGCCGATTGAAGCAGCACAACGCGGGAAAGATTCGTTACCCCAAAGGGCATCGGCTGTACGAGTTGCACTATCAGGAAGAATTCGCGACGCGGGTGAACGCCGTCGTCCGCGTGAAGTTCTTCAAATCGATTGCAGGCCGTCGATAGCCGAGTACCACGGGAATACCGGCGGTCCAGTTGTCACTGAGTATTGGTGCTCCTCAAGGGTCTTTCCAGAGTCCAGGGAAATACTTTTGAGAATCCCACTCTTCCCTTTCGCGGATCCTCTGTTGCGTTCAGCGTTCCGCCTGGAGGTGTCATCATGAATCGTTCCCTTCAAATCTGCATCCTCGCTGTTATCCTGCTCCTGTCGCCAAACTTGCAGGCCCAGGCGGTTTACTCCATCAAAGTCGACGGAATGATCAATCCGGCGGTCTCCGATTTTGTCCGTCGATCCATTGAGAAAGCGAGCGAGACAAATGCCCAATGCGTCATCATTCACCTGAACACGCCGGGGGGCCTGCTGCAATCGACGCGGGAAATTGTGGGCGATTTTCTGGAATCGGACATACCCGTTATTGTCTACGTATCGCCGGGAGGAGCGCAGGCTGGTTCGGCAGGCGTGTTTGTCACAATGGCCGGTCATATTGCGGCAATGGCTCCGGGCACCAATATCGGCGCTGCGCACCCCGTGACGCTTCAAGGACAACCGGATTCAATCATGGGAGAAAAGATCACCAACGACGCAGCGGCTTTCATCCGAACGATCGCAGAGAAACGCAATCGGAACCTGACGTGGGCGGAAGAAGCGGTGAGGAAAAGCGTCTCCA
>DATDNS010000324.1:0-4246 GCA_036518155.1 Bacteroidota bacterium | reverse complement strand
CAAACCGCCGCCTTTGTTGCCGACAAGAGTGCGCTCACGTTTGGCAACGTGGTTGAGACGCAGTCATCCCTCGACAGCATCGTCGTCCACAATCCCGACCTTTTGACGCTCGAGATCGACGCGGTATCTGTGATCGGTACCAATGCGACCGAGTTTACGGCGTCCCCTTCGAGTGGAACGGTCAGCGCCGGGGGTTCCATGACGTTTTACATCACGTTCACCCCCTCGTCCCCGGGATCCAAGAGCGCCAGCGTGAGATTTCTCCATAATGCCCCGGGCGCTGCATACTCCGTTTCGTTGACCGGAACCGGAACTTCGGCCGCAGCAACCATTGCGTCCGTCAGCGACCTTCCCCTGGACCAGGGCGGTACGGTGGTCGTGAACTGGAACAAATCCCCCCTCGATCGTTCGACGTCGACGATTGTGAATTCCTACCTAGTCTGGCGGGGGATCGAGGCGGCTTCTGTTCCCTCGGCGGCAAACGTGGTCGACAGGAACGAATATGTGAAACGCGTTGGCCGCAACGGCCCGACACCGGAACTCTTCATGAGCACGGGGGCGCGCCACGATATGTCGACGATTGCCGGAAACGTTTACTGGCAATACCTGACGAGCCTCCCTTCCCACGGGCTCGACCATTATTCCTACGCGGCAACGACGCTGGCGGATTCGGTTTCAGCCGGAATCCCGTGGAGATATTTTTTCATTACGGCATCGACGGCGGACGCCAACGTCTACTGGGACTCTTCCCCGGACAGCGGTTATTCCGTCGACAACCTTGCGCCATCCACGCCGGGCGGCGCTGCGCTCGCGCCAATGCCGAATGGGCCGATGCAAATCACCTGGAACGCCGACCGGACAGATCCCGATGTCGGCCAGTACAACGTCTACCGCTCGACGGTATCCGGGTTCTCCATCGGTCCGTCCTCATTCCTGAAGAGCACGAGGGATACGCTCGTCGTCGATTCAACAACTGCGGCCGGTGGAACGTACTATTACAGAGTGAGCACCGTGGATATTCACGGCAATATGAGCGTCCCAACGTCTCAATTGGGTAACACAGCCCTCGCCCTGGAACTTGCTTCATTCACTGCCGTCCCGGAAGGGTCCGACGGTGTGGTGCTCTCCTGGACAACGGCGACAGAGACGAGCGTCTACGGCTACACCGTGGAACGCCGCAAGGATGGCGATCCATCGTTTGAACCGGTCGCGAATGCGTTCATAGCAGGTCACGGCACAAGTACCGACCCGCATACCTACGCTTTCAGGGATGCAACAGCCCCCGCAGGTGTCATTTGGTACCGGATAAAACAGGCAGACCTGAACGGTACAGCGCGGTACAGCTTGTCTGTCGAAGTCAATCTCACGGCAACGGAGTTGGCACCGAACGTTTTCCAGCTTATGCAGAATTATCCGAATCCCTTCAACCCTGCGACAGAAATCAAGTTCTCGGTTGCGGTGACGGCGCGGACGACCGTTGATGTTTATAACACTCTCGGCCAGCGTGTGGCGGCATTGTTTGACGGCATCGCCCAGGCGGGGCAGTACTACCGGGCAACGCTCGGAGGTGCAAACCTCGCGAGCGGATTGTATTTCGCACGGTTGCAGTCAGGCAGTTCCGTCGCTACCCGGAAAATGATGCTCCTCAAATAACGGCGTTGGGCGTTGTTTCGCCCTGATAGATCTTGCCGGCCCAGATGACCGTCACCTTTGATGGATATCCTGATTGGGTGACGGTCGTCTTCCTTCCCGGCCGATTAAGACCGCCTTTCTCATATCATTTTTGTTGACTTTTTGCTTCATAATCCTTAAGATTCTCCCCGATTCCCAAATCTGAGAATCAGTCTTTTCACCACTCCGTCGTACTCAGATCTTAACCGTTATTGTACTTTTGCCTCGCGAGCCGTGGTACAACAATTTGCGAGTCTTGGACGTGTGTAGTTTTTTCACAACTCCTTTGAATTCTGTTTTCGTGCAGTTGGATTCCCGGTGTCTTCGGGATGCGGGGGAATGGCTTGCTTTCTAATTCACCCACCAATCACATTTCGCGGAGTTTTGTTATGCATAACCGTCTTACAGTTTTCGGCAAGCAGATTTGCGTATCCATGCTCCTGCTGTCCCTCACACTTCTCTTCTCTCCGGATTCGTTCGGTCAAAAGAAAATGGGAACGGCAGACAGCAAGATGGTCGAGCGCGGAAAACAGCTCGTCCTCCTCGGCGGCTGTATCGATTGTCATTGTCCGAAAGTCATGACACCGATGGGCCCGATGCCCGACACAACGAGATTTCTGGCCGGTCACCCGGCACACGATCCCCTGCCTGTTATTCCGCAAGGAGTGCTGGGTCCGGACAAGTGGGGTGCAATCACGACAAACGACCTGACGGCGTGGTACGGGCCGTGGGGAGTGAGCTTTCCAAAGAATCTGACGCCGGATGTGGCAACGGGCATCGGTAGCTGGACGGAGGAAATGTTTATCGGCGCGCTCCGGACGGGGAAGGATATGGGCCAGGGTCGACAAATTCTTCCGCCCATGCCGTGGATGTTTATTGGCCAGCTCCCGGACGCAGATCTCAAGGCGATTTTTGCGTATCTGAAATCCCTTCCGCCGATTTCCAACGCCGTCCCGGATCCGATCCCGCCAACGGATCCAAGAATTACGGGTGCAAAGCAATAAGTGAAAGACCATTGTATGAAGAGATTCCCGAATACGTTTTCGGCGCTCGTCATCCTTCAATGCTGTCTCGTCCTCTTCGGAGGACGGGACAGTCTTGTCGCGGCGCAAACACCCTACAAGCAGATTGCGGTGATCAACGGCGGGTCGATTGAAGGAACCGTCGTGCTTTCCGGCCCTGCCGCGACAAAGAGCATGCTCGAGGTCACAAAGGACGAAAAGGTTTGCGGAAGGTCAAAGCCGGCCGCGAGTCTCACCGTCGGATCGAACAAGGGGGTTCAGAATGCCGTTGTCTTCCTCGAAGAGGTTGCCGCCGGCAAGCAGTGGAAACGGGCAGCGACTCCGGTGTTGGTTCAGCGCAGCTGTGAGTACAGTCCGCACGTGTCCGTCATTCCCGCGGGTTCATCGCTGGAAATCGTAAATGACGATCCCCTCCTTCACAACGTGCACTTGTACAATTTTTCTTCGACCGACCAGACCATCTGCAACATTGCGCAGCCCGTGAAAGGACAGCGCACGAACGTGGACCAGCTGCAGTCGGTTAAGTCACGGTTTCTCCACGCGACCTGCGATGCCGGCCATCCCTGGATGAGCGCCTATATCGTGCGCGCCGAGAATCCGTATTACGCGGTCACCGATGCGAAAGGACGATTTCGCCTCGATGACGTCCCGCCCGGGTTGTACCAGCTCAAAATGTGGCACGAAGGGGTAAAGGTCGTGAAAACGTTGTCGGAAAACGGCAAGGTTTCCAAGTACTATTTTGAAGACCCGTATACCACGACCGTCGAAGTTGTTGTTCCCCCACACGGGACTGTCCGGGCCGATTTCGACCTTGTTCTGAGGGAACACACAGGCTCGTCTTAATTCCGGCCGCTTGCCGGCGGGCATAAGAGACGGGAACCTATTGCGCGCCACAATGTTGTGGGTGAAAGGCCAAAGGCATTCACTCATAACGAAAAGACTTCGATGCGATTCGGAGCGACAATATCGGCTATCGTGGTTGCTGTTTTCTTTTTTCTTGTTTCCCGCAATCCACCTACGGGCGAGGGGAAGCTCGCCGGCAACCGAAGAATTCTCCCCATCGCAGCAATCGACGGACTTGGGGAAGATCCGAATGCCCGCGCCAGGTACGAATGGCTGCGACTGCACGACCCCGCCACGGGTAGAATCCCGGACGGTATCTCGCAGAAAGAACGAGCCTACGCATCCACCCTGCCGACGAAGGAAACTCTTGCCAGGCTCGGAAAATCAAGCGCAACGGAAGTAACCACGTGGAATCAACGCGGCCCCGAAAATATCGGCGGACGCACGCGCGCACTGGCGTACGACGTTTCAGACTCCACGACCATTCTCGCCGGCGGTGTCTCCGGTGGAATGTGGCGTTCCACAAACGGCGGTTCGACGTGGACAAAGACGACCTCTTCGTCGAGTCTTCAGAGTGTGAGTTGTCTTGTACAGGACACTCGGAGCGGACACACTTCAACCTGGTACTACGGCACCGGAGAATATTTAGGAAACTCTGCGTACGGCGGGGGCAATTCCTACTACAACGGCGACGGAGTATTCAAATCCAC
>DATDNS010000323.1:0-4061 GCA_036518155.1 Bacteroidota bacterium | reverse complement strand
TCCTTCGAGAAGTGAGCCAGCACGCGGAGCTCGATCTGCGAATAGTCGGCCGTCAGCAGTACGTGGTCCTTGTCCGGAGGCACGAACGCCCGCCGGATTTCCCGCCCGATCTCCGTGCGAATGGGAATGTTCTGCAGGTTCGGATCGCTGCTCGAAAGTCTGCCTGTTGCAGCAATGGTTTGATTGAACGACGTATGCACCCTGCCGGTTTTTACATTGACAAGCTGGGGGAGAGCGTCAACATAAGTGGATTTCAACTTGGCCAGTTGACGGTACTCAAGAAGCTTGTCGACAATCGGATGCTGGTGCTGCAACGCCTCGAGAACTGCTACATCGGTCGAGAAGCCGGTCTTCGTCTTGCGGACTGTGGGAAGCCCGAGCTTGTTGAACAGAATGTCACCGAGCTGTTGGGTCGAATTGATGTTGAACGGGCCTCCCGCGATTGAATGGATGTCCCTCGTCAAAGTCGTCAGCTGACCGTCGAGATCCTTTGACATTTCATTCAAAAACGCAACATCAATCCTCACACCCGTTCGCTCCATCCTTGTAAGAACTCCGACAAGCGGGAATTCGAGCTCTTCGCAGAGTCCGTACATCCCGAGCTCTTCGAGTTTTGCTTTCATCGTCTCGTACAGGCGGAAGGTAATGTCGGCATCTTCGCACGAGTAATCAGAAAGGGCCTGGAGGTCGACATCGCGGATTTGTTTCTGCTCTTTTCCGCTGCCGGTGAGGTCGGTATAGGAAACCGTCCTGTACTTCAGGTAGTCTTTGGCTGCATCGTCCATGTTGTGACGGGCATCGGCACGGAGGATATAGCTTGCGACCATGGTGTCGACCATCGGTCCTCCGACTTCGATGCCGTACCTGGAGAGAACAAGCGCATCATACTTGATGTTATGCCCGATTTTTCGTGACTTCTCGCTCTCGAAGAGAGGACGAAGGAGCGAGCACACTTTCTTCACGGCAATTCCGGCTGATGTCGGAGCGGAATCCTTGTGATCAAAAAGATCTGTTTTCTGTTTCCTCTCATCCGAACTCACCGAAACGTAAAATGCCTCCCGGGGTTTCAAAGACAATGAGACCCCGACGAGTTCAGCATTCAGTGCATCCGTTGAGGTAGTCTCCGTGTCGAAGACAAATTCCTTCGCTTTGGCCAATTTTGAACAGAGCTCTTTGAGCTCTTTTTCAGTCGTGATGAGTTTGTAGACATGGTGATCCGATGTGATGCTGGCAAGTTGTTCTTCCGGCGCTGGAATTGAAGATTCCGACTGTTCTGGCGCCGGATGCGGAGTCTCGGCCCCTTCGCGGAGCCTGGCAAGGAGTGACTTGAAGTCCAGCGATTCAAAGAGCCGGGCCAGTTTTTCGGTGTCCTGCTTTCCTGCGCGGAGCGTATGGAAATCTATCTTGATCGGTACATTCGTGTCAATGGTCACCAGTTTCTTGGAGAGAAATGCCAACTCCTTGTTCGACGCGAGTTTTGCTTTCACCCCTTTTTGAGGGATTGTATCGATGTTCCTGTAAATCTCTTCGATGCTGCCATACTGTTGGACAAGCGGGATTGCTGTTTTCTCTCCGATTCCGGGCACGCCCGGCACATTATCGGAGGTATCACCAATGAGGCCAAGAACGTCGATGACTTTGTCCGGAGTGACTCCGAACTTATCTTTGACTTCCTTGAAGCTGATAATCTCAGCGTCCGTTCCCTGCTTGCCGGGCCTATAGATCTTGACCTTGTCCGTCACGAGCTGCATAAAATCTTTGTCCCCGGTCACGAGGAACGTGAGCACATTTTCTTTTTCCGCCCTCCTTGCAAGCGTTCCCATGATATCGTCTGCCTCATACCCATCGAGTTCGATGGAAGGAATATTGTACGCACGGACGACATCTTTCAGGATGCCAATCTGAGGCGACAGATCCTCGGGCATCTTCTGGCGTGTGGCTTTGTATTCGGGATAAGCGACGTGGCGAAACGTCGGTTTTGCCGTGTCGAACACCACCGCAATGTGGTCCGGGGACTCCTGGGAAAGGATCCTGTTGAGGAATGAAACGAAGCCGTACACCGCGCTTGTGTTCTCACCTTTCGCATTCACGAGAGGTCTCTGAATAAATGCGTAGTACGCTCTGTATGCAAGAGCCATTCCGTCCAGGAGGTAAAGTCGTTCTGATTTTGCCATGAAGGGATGAGTAATCGATTATGACCGGTGTGGAGAAGAGATAGTCTGTTTCCTGAGTCAAAAGCTGTGGACTTGCAAGAACATACTGAGAAATGTGTTGAAATCAATACCACGACCGCCGCATTTCCAATGAATCAGGCATAGCGACTGTCTGACGGAGCGACTTTCCACCGTTCGCCGATTCCAAACGCCATTCACCGATTCAGGCTCCTGAAAAGATTGTTTTCGGACTATCCTTGAAGTGCGAAACGCGGGAAAGGGCATTGATGTCAGCCGTCCAAAAAAAAGCAGTCAATCAGGTTTGTCCTCATTGTTCGGAAAAAATCAAGTGGGCGTGGGTCATACGCTATGAATCTGTGGGTTTCGTCAGATTAGTCTACCTCTGCACTCACTGTGAACAGGTCATCAGGACAGAAAAAGAACTGGTGAATACCCAGATATCTTTTCCAACCACTTCTTCGCTGCTACCCTTACTCTGAGCACCATTTCATGATTAGTTTTCCTCTGATTTCGACTTCCGTGCACGACAAGACAAGTCTGCATTGCCTCAATTGGTTTGCATGATTGTCTCGTTGCATTCAGATCAAAAGACAATCTCCTGCCGAATCGTCTCCACGGCGTCGACAGAGTCGGTGTTCTGAAGCTCAAGTACCTCTACTACTACTGAAGAGTCTCGTTTCTTGGGTTTGACGACAGTTCGGAGTATATTGGACGCCGGACTCAATGAACGTCTATGTTGTCATAGTGATTCAGACCTTCCTTGGCGGTGCGACGCACATCGTTGCCAAGTCCGTCACCAATGACGTCGATGCTGTAACGCTGACATTTCTGAGAACGATCGTCTCGGGCATCGGCCTCGCATTACTGCTTCGGGTACGCAGCTCGAATCTCCGCGTAGCACGCAGTGATTGGAAGCGGTTGTCGCTTCTGGGTCTGCTTGGAACGGGAAACCAGCTTCTCTATATGTATGGCATTCATTTCACGACCGCGGCAAACGGCGCCCTCCTCTATGCGACCACTCCCGTCATCGTTCTTGTATTCTCGCGGATGTTTCTCGGTGAACACATAACACCGAAGAAGACGGCCGGCATCGTCCTTGCCTTCGCAGGAGTCTCCCTCGTGATCTTCGAACGCGGTGTCAGCATGGCCTCCGAGCACACGTACGGAAACATCATCGTTCTGACGGCCGTTCTCGCGTGGGGACTCTTCACCATCTTTGGGAAAACGATGGTGATCAAGTATGGCGCGCTTCAAAGCACGTCGCTTGCGGCTTTCCTCGGGGGAACGATGCTCCTGCCGTTCGGTGTGGTCAGCGCAGCGCATTTTGATTTTTCGCGCCTGACGTCGATTGACTGGATTGGAATTCTCTACCTCGGCATCGGGACATCGGTCGTGAGTTATGTGCTTTGGTACTACGCGCTCAGACGCATCGAAGCGAGCCGTCTTGCAGTCTTCTCGAACGGTCAGCCGATTGTCGCTGCCCTGCTTTCCGCAATATTCCTCCATTATACCGTTACCGGTTCATTCCTTATCGGCGGAACGGTGACGGTTGCCGGGGTAATTCTTACACAACGCAACTGATTCTGCAAACCTCTTTCCTTTCACCGATCGATCAGGAGAAGTCTGCTCCATTCGACAATGAAAAAGGCCTGAGCGTGATACCCAGGTCTTCAGATTCTCGTGGATAACAATTACACTATCGAATGCGAAACCTTTTCCGGAGACGATATGTTATGAAAACGCGGGGTATTGTGCGACGGGCGAAGTGGAGAGAGTGGAAATTGCCTCGCGATCGTAGTCAGCTAGATTGATGAAGGGCCATGGTGTGCCGTGGTCCGGGCTTGAGATCATTTGAATAAGAATATCCTCCATATCGCCCTCCCGTTT
>DATDNS010000322.1:0-19035 GCA_036518155.1 Bacteroidota bacterium | reverse complement strand
AAGAGGGAAGGAGAAATCGTCGAAGTCCTGGAACGGTCGCGTTCAACGGTCGTTGGAACGCTTGAACGGAACCGGAAACTCTACGTCGTTGCCAACGACAACCGCAACGCAAAAGATGTCTTCGTCTCCAAGGAGGATCTCAACGACGCGGAAGAGGGAGACAAGGTGGTCGTCGAAGTGCTGTCGTGGGGTTCCGGGCACCAGAATCCGGAGGGAAAAATCGTGGAGGTGCTGGGAAAGGCCGGGGAAACTGCAGCCGAAATCAAATCTGTCGCCCGCGAATTCAAGCTCCCGTTGTCGTTTCCCCCCGAAGTTCTCCGCGAGAGTGAACGCATTGCTCTCCCCATCCCCGAACAGGAAATCAAACGACGCCTTGATTGTCGCGGCATGGTGTGTGTTACCATCGACCCGGCAGACGCCAAAGATTTTGACGATGCAGTGTCTCTCGAGCATCTCGACGACGGCAACTACAGTCTCGGTGTTCACATCGCGGATGTCTCCTACTATGTTCGCGAGAATACCGCTCTGGACAAGGAGGCACTGAGCAGGGGAACAAGCATCTATTTCCCCAACGGAGTAATCCCGATGCTGCCGGAAAAACTCTCGAATGTCGTCTGCAGCCTCCGGCCCGACGAAGACAGGCTCACCTATTCTGTGTTTATGGTTGTGACGCCAAAAGGCACCGTGAAGGACTATTCAATCCGGGAATCGATCATTCGGAGCAAGCGTCGTTTCACGTATGAGGAGGTTCAGGAAATGATCACGGCGAATGCGCCGGCACAGCCCGAAGATTATCCCGATGTTGTCCGCGCAATGTACAAACTCAGTTCCGTCCTCACGAAGAAGCGGATGAAGGAAGGAAGCATCGATTTTGAGAGCGCCGAGACGAAGTTTCAGTTCGATGAAAACGGAAAGCCTTCCGCCATCGTCAAAAAAGTCCGTCTTGAAAGTCACAGGCTGGTCGAGGAATTCATGCTCCTGGCCAACAAAGTGGTCGCGCAACACATCGGGCTCGCCAGGAAGGAAGAACACCAGAAACCCTTCATCTACCGTATTCACGATTCTCCCGACCCGGAGAAAATCCGTGAGCTCTCCCTTTTCGTCGAGAAGCTCGGATATAAGTTGCGTATCGACGGGGGCGTCACGACGAAAGCCCTTCAGAAGCTCCTGAACGATGTGAAGAATACGGAAGTCGAAAATGTCATCAACGAGGTTGCCCTGAGGTCAATGGCCAAGGCAGTCTATTCGGACCGTAATATCGGCCACTATGGCCTGGCGTTCGACTACTACTCCCATTTTACCTCGCCGATCAGGCGCTATCCCGATCTTCTCATTCACCGGTTGCTGAAAGAGTACGGTGCAAATATTTCGTTGGAGCGGCGCGAAGCGATTCGAAAGGCATTGCCTTCCATCGCCAGGCAATCGTCTGAAATGGAGCGGAGAGCGATGGAAGCAGAGCGTGCCGCGGTCAAGATTGTTCAGGTGGAATACATGAAACGCCACGTCGGCGATGAATTCCACGCGGTCATTTCGGGGGTAACCCACTTTGGGATTTTTGTGGAAGTCAACGATTTGCTGGTGGAAGGCATGATCCACGTCCGCGAGCTCAGGGACGATTATTACGCCTACGATGAAAAACGGTATTCTCTTGTGGGACGCAGAACAGGAAAACAGTACCGGCTGGGCGACAGTGTGTACGTTAAAGTCGTCAGGGTAAACCCGGAAGAGCGGCAGATTGACTTCGCGATCGCGGAAGAAGAATAGGACCTGAGATCAATCACCGGGGAGGAACTTGCCGGCACACATTTTGTTATTATTTGCAGGTTTGTCGCTGCTTGTTGGTCTGACTTTCAATTGAATAAGGCTCGAACGATGCTTGGGAGAATTGCATGAAACGGTTTCTCGCACTCGTTGCCGCCTCGCTGATCGTGGCGGGAATTGCGGATGCACAGAACTCGGTGTACGGAAAGAATAAAGTCCAGTACAAGAATTTCCAATGGCAATTCATCCAGACCGATCACTTTGATATCTACTTCTCCCAGGACGGTGAACAGCTCGCCGACTTTGCGGCGCAGGTTGCGGAGGATTCCTACAAGGACATCAAGAGACTCGTCCGTTATGAAATCAACAACCGCATTTCGATCATTGTCTACAATTCACACAATGAGTTCCAGCAAACGAACGTTGTCGATGAATATCTCGAGGAAGGGATCGGCGGTGTCACAGAGCTTTTCAAGAACCGGGTGATTCTGCCGTTCGAAGGGAATTACGACCTCTTCCGGCACGTCATCCACCACGAACTCGTCCACGCAGTGCTGAACGACATGTTCTACGGCGGATCCATCCAGTCGCTTATCAGCGCCCGCAACCCGCTCCAGCTGCCGATGTGGATGAACGAAGGCCTCGCCGAATATGCGGCGCTACGCTGGGATACCAACTCCGATATGTTCATTCGTGATGCCACGGTGAACAACTACCTGCCTCCCATCGAGTACCTCGGCGGCTACTTTGCCTACCGTGGCGGACAGTCTGTGTGGTACTACATTGCCAACAAATACGGGGAACAAAAGATCGGCGAAATCCTGAACCGGATCAAAGGAACGAGGAATGTCGAAACAGGATTCCGCTCGACGATCGGGCTTACCGTCAAAGAACTTTCCGAGCGATGGCAGAAAGAACAGAAAGTCCTTTATTATCCGGACGTTGCGAAACGTGAGGAACCGGAGGATTTTGCCCGCCGGTTGACCAATCACACAAAAGACGGCAATTTCTACAACACGAGTCCGGCGATTTCTCCCCAGGGGGATAAGATTGCGTTCCTTTCCGACCGTGACGATTACTTTGATATCTATATCATGTCGGCATTGGACGGAGATATACAGAAGAAGGTTGTCAAGGGACAGCGGACGAAGAATTTTGAAGAACTTCACCTCCTGACGCCGGGTATTACGTGGTCGCCGGACGGCAAAAAACTCGCGCTGGCTGTCAAAGCGGGAGAGCGTGATGCGATCATGATCATCGATGTGGAATCGGAGGATATCGACAAGCTGACGTTCAACCTGGACGGCATATTCACCGTTGCCTGGTCGCCAGACGGAAAGAACCTGGCATTTGCCGGCTCGAAGTCTCCGCAATCGGATATCTATGTCTATAATCTTGAAACCAGAAAACTCGTTAACCTTACGAACGATGTCTTTTCCGATGCGGATCCGGCGTATTCTCACGATGGGTCCGAAATATTTTTCTCTTCCGATCGGGGTGACAAGATCTATCGGGACAGCCTCCCGTCGAATTTCAAGATTTCGGAGTTTGACTACGGCCAGCGCGACCTTTATGCGATCAACGTCAATTCGGGGACGATCAGGCGAATCACAAACTTTCCGCGGGGCAATGAGACTTCCCCCGTTTGCTCTCCCGACGGCAAAAAGCTCCTCTACATTTCGGATCGCAACGGGATCAACAACGTCTACGAGCGGGATTTGACGACGGACACGGATCGGCCGATCACAAATTCACTCAGCGGTATTTATCAACTCTCCACCTCGCAGGACGGTTCAAAAATGGCGTTTTCCACGCTCAACGAAGCGGGCTTCGATGTCTATGTGATGCTCCGTCCGTTTGACCGAAAGTTGAACGTCTCCGAATTGGAGCCTACGGAATACATCAAGCGCAAGTACGAACTGCCGAGAGAGGAAAAACCGAAAGAAATCATCGCGGCGAACCGCCAATCAGATACTGTCGCCGTTCGCAAGAACGTCGTCGTGCTGGCGGATACCGCAGAACCCGAAAATAAATATCGCTCGGAGACAAAAGCCGACCTCAGGAATTACATCTTTACGCAGGAAGAGATGCAAAAGGATACCAGCCTCGCATCTCGTGCCCCGGCCTCATTGTTCGAGCCGGTCAACAACAAGGATATTGACGGAAACTACGTTCCGCACAAATACAAATTGAATTTTACCCCCGACCTTGTCTATGGGACGGCAAACTACAACACGTTTTATGGTCTTGAAGGGCAAACCCTCATGGCATTCAGCGACCTGATGGGGGACCACCAGATTATCTTTCAAACGAACCTTCTGCTCGACCTCCGTAACAGCGATTATGGTGTGTCCTATTTCTATCTGCCGAATCGGATCGACTATGGATTCCAGGCCTATCATATTGCGCGCTTTCTCTACACAGGTACCGGCGGGCTCCTCGGCACGGGTTCCGATACGTTGTATCGGTTCACGGATTGGGCGGTCGGAGGGGTGGCGACCTACCCCCTTGATCGCTTCAATCGAATCGATCTTTCGCTGATGTGGATGAACCTTTCGCGTGATAATCTCGACGATCCGAGCGCACCATCGCAGGTACGGTCATTCGTTCTCCCCATTCTCGATTATGTCAACGACAATACACTCTGGCAGGGGGGATGGTTCGGTCCCAACAATGGGTCGAGGTTCAATGCCACGTTTTACGGCAGTTTCAAATACAACAACCAGGCGTTGGACATGCAGACGTTGACGTTTGATTACCGGGATTATGAAAGACTCTTTCGCGAAATGGTGTTTGCAGCGCGGTTTTCGGGAGGCGTGAGCGTAGGCTCGAATGCCCAGAACTTTTTCATTGGCGGCACAGACGGGTGGATCAACAGGCAATTCAGGAACGATCAAATACCCATCGTCAACGTGGAAGACTATGCTTTCCTGACGCCTGTACTGCCTCTCCGCGGTTATGAATACAATGCGGAAAACGGGACCCATTTCGGAGTTGCCAATTTTGAATTCCGGTTTCCGCTCGTTCGGTACCTCATCTTCGGCGCGTTGCCGCTGGGGTTCCAGAATATCCTCGGCACGGTTTTTCTCGATGTCGGATCTGCATGGACGGATACGCAGAAATGGCAGGTATTCGCAAAAGATGCATACGGAGAACCGCAAGGTTTGCTCGCTGGAACAGGGTTCGGGACACGGCTCTTCTTCCTCGGTTTCCCTCTGCGCATCGATGTAGCCTGGCGCGTCACCCCGGACGGATTTTCGACTCCGTTCTACTACTTCTCTTTGGGAGCCGACTACTAGGAAATTCCACGGAAGCACCGGCTGACGTTAAGAAAACAAAAATGCCCATCGGTCATTCCGGATGGGCATTTTAACGTACACAAACGGTCGTTCTCTATTCCGGCCGACGAAGAACAATTTTCTGTGTTGCCGGCAACAATCCTCGGTCAAGAAAAATCTTCTGGCCCGCCGGAGATGCGAGGAATGACGCAAACCCCGTGGCGAAATCACCCGGTGTCGTCCGGGCGTAAATGGTGATTGCGCGCTTCATCGGATAGTAGTTCAAATAGAGGTGCGCCGGGTGTGGGCTGTAGAAGTTGCCGATCGATTCCGCCGGTGGTTTGAATGCAGTATCGGCCGTGGCACTATCGGCAGCCAGCGTAAGGACCTTGACAGAGGTTCCAGCCGACTCCACCCAATTCAGTCCGACAAAACCAAGCGCCAAAGGGTCGTTCCCCACTCGTTCAAGCGTTTCACGCGGTGATCGACTCTCGCGGTGGCCGGAGAACGTTGTCTTCCCCCCGAGGATTCGCTGCGACAAATACAGAGCGACATCGGAAGAATCTTCAAGCACCAGGTGAATTGTTCCCTGTGTTGTTTTGACACGTCCGAGTTGTTCCCACGAGGTAAACCTCCCCGTAAGTATCCCCCGGATTTGGTCCAGCGTCAATTTTTCGCGAGGGTTCTGCCGGTGGACAATTCCAACAACTCCGTCATAGGCCAGAACAATTTCGGCCAGATGTTCCGTCGTTTTGCTCACCAGATTCTTTTCGGCCGCAGTCAGCGGAATTGTTGTGACGATGGCACGAACCGTATCGTTGATAAAACGCTTGTTCGCCTCATAAGCATTGACAATGGTGTATGTCACGTCGGCGCCGCGCGGACCGTACAGATTCATGAATTCAGTGACTTCCTGTTCAATCACAGGGGCCACTGACTCGGCAATGAGCAACCGCAAATGTCCCGATGTCGCCGTCTCTTCCTGTCCGCTCTGGCACGAGACGGCGAGAATTGCGAGAAGGAAATATCGCCACGAACACGCCTTCACGGCCGCTCCGCCGTCGAAAGAACAGGAATCACATCGGGCTTTCGCCGTGGCTCAACCACCCCCTGCAACAGGACCAGGCCGGCAACGAAGAATACTGCGATGAACAGGATGGCAATGCGCTCGTCGGTGAGATCGGACACGATGCCGTACACCAGCGGGCCAATAACGGCGGATGCTTTGCCGCAAAGTCCGTCGTAGAAGCCGAAAAATTCCGCCTCGTGCTCTCGCGGCGTCAACAGCGCCATGAGGCTCCGGCTTGCTGACTGAGATGCAGCCATCGCAATGCCGGCCCCGAACGCAACAAAATAGAACATCGTCAACGACCGGATGAAAAATGCAGCGCAACAGACGAGGATCCAGAGCACCAGGGTGATGGTGATGGTTTTTTTGGGCCCAATCTTGTCCGTGATAACACCGAAGACAACGGAACCAAGAATGGCGCTCGTTTGAACCGTTGCGAAGAAGAAGATAATATCCTTGTCGTTCATGTTCAGGATCTTCTCGGCGAAAATTCCCGCAAAGACAATAACGGTGAGGATCCCGTCATTGTAGATAAAGAACGCGACAAGAAATCGTGCAATTGAAGGATACTCTCTCCTGATGAACAATGCCTGGAAGGTTCTTTTTGACTGTGATATCCCGTTCCGTATAAATGAACTCAACGGGGCGTTGGTGCCTTCGGGCTCCGGCACACCGATAAACATCGGCAGAGAAAAGAGCATGAAAAACGCTGCTGCGACTACGAACGAAAGGCGCACGTAGAGGAGGTAATCCGGGTCTGTCGTGGGGGGGAGCATGAAGTTGACAATGACAAGAACGGCGAGCGCGCCAAGGTAACCCATCGCAAATCCGTACCCCGACACCCTGCCGTACGTCTTCTTCGAGGTAATCCGTGGAAGGAAGGCGTCATAGAATACCAGGCCCCCTTCGAATCCGATATTGGCGATGACGAAAAGAAGAAGACCGAGAAGGACCATGCCTTCCCTGACGAAAAACAGGAGCGCGGTACAAACGACGCTTGCGAGGGTGAAGTAGAACAGGAAGCGTTTCCTTCCCCGTGAAAAGTCGGCGATTGCCCCGAGGGGGGGAGAGAGGGCTGCCGCACAGATCATTGAAATACTGACCGCAAGCCCCCACAACCATTGCCTCCCGCCGGCGACGTGATTGGTGAAATAGCGGTTGTAGATGACGGTGACAACAATGACCGAATAGGCAGTGTTGGCAAAATCGAACAGAGTCCACGAAACGATCTGTCCGCGGGTCGCGAGTTTTTCGGAGTGGTCGTTGGTGGCCTGCTCGACGGTCATCCGTGATCCGGTTCGGAGGGAATCTTGGTTTTCTTGCGGGCGGCACCTTCCTGGAGTCCGCGTCCCTGTTTGGTAAGGGCGCCACTGGCTTTCAGATCGTCGAGCACGGCATCGAGGACGCCGTTGACGAATTTGTCGCTCTTTTCCGTGCTGTACTCCCGGGCTATTTCAATCGCTTCATTGATGGATACTTTCGGGGGAATGTCGTCGAAGAACAAGAGTTCACAAATTCCCATCCGCAGCACGATCTTGTCAATGACCGCAAGTCGGTTGAATTCCCAATGGGCCACCTGCTTCTTGATCAGCAGATCGAGCTCTTCCTGCGATCCCACGACTTTAAGGAAAAACGACTTCGCGAATTCGTAGGAATCGACGTTTTTCTGCAGGTCTGCAATAACGCAGTCGATGACGTGGCTTGTGGATTCACCGGAAAGCTCATAAGCGTACAATGCCTGTAATACTTTTTCGCGGACCCTGCGGCGTCGATGAGACATAATCCTGTGCGGATGAAGGGTGGTACTTCGAACGCAGTCGCAATTGAATTAACGGACCTGTGCGTACTGACAGATTAAAGTAGATAAAAAAAGAGATGGAGGCAAACGGGGATCAGGGTGACGTCACAGGGTACATCCGGTTGAAGATGTGCTGGAGAAACAACACGTGTACGAGTCTTGCGATGAACAGCCTTAAAGAGGAATCTTGCGTGTTATTGCCGACGTGAACGCCGTATCGTTCTTGATGAGCGCAAAATCAGGACTGAGAATTTCGGCGATATTGAAATCCCGCTCCAATGCTGCTCTGAGAGCGGCGACGGCAAGACTGTCCTTCTTTTGGATCGCGTACAAATTTGCCTGTCGGAACAGGATCTGTGAGGACTTTGGCGCCAGCGCTGCGGCCCTTTTCATTTCCGTTTCACCATCGCTCCCCATTCCTTCGCGGGACAGAAAGAGTCCGAGGTACGCGTGAGCGGCGGCATCGTTCGGATGTTTGTCGAGATAGTCGCCCAGCAGGGTCTGCCCATTTTTTGACCATCCCTTGAATTCGTTGATGTTTGGTTTCATCTGGAAGGCGCGGCTGATCCAGTAGTACATCCGGTAGTCGTTGGGATACTCTTTGAGCTTCTTCTGAAAGTACTGGATGGGACTGTCATAGTCCTCTTGTGCACTCCACGCGTTGAGAAGATAGCGTGCCGTTATCAGGGAGTCGGAAAGGCCGAGCGTGATGGCACGTTTGAACGCGGTCACCGCATCGGTCGCTGAACCTCTGAACTGCTGTGCAATCCCGAGGTCAACCTGCAGGAGCGGGTCATCGGGTTGTATTTTTACGGCGCGCAGAGCGTCGTTGACAGCGCTTTCGTAATCACCGCTGATGACCGCAAGATGCGCCAGTATTCCGTAGCATCGTGCGTCATTGGGTTGGAGTGTCAGGCTGTTCTGGATATTGTCATCGACCTGGTCCAACCGCTGGGTGAGAAGCTGGATTTCCGCCAAGTCACGGAATGCCGCTGCATCTTTGGGATCCAATTCCAGCGCTTTTCTGGCAAAATCGTGGGCTTCCCGCAGCACATTTTCGCCTGGACTTGGTTCAATTTTGAAACGGATGATGCGTGCCTCGGCTCTTCCTGTGTAGGCGGAAGCAAACATCGAGTCGATCGATGAGGATTCCTGGAAATGAAGATCTGCCTCGGAAAGCGCGGAAAGCGAATACTCTCCGACGAGGGAAAGGCCGATCAGGTATTCTTCATACGCGCGCCCGCTCGATGTCGGCGACAGGACGCTCGGCGCGGATGTTTCCATATTGGTCCGATCAAGGACTCTCCCGACGATAGTCTCGCGCGTGCGATTCAGCGTGCTGAAGTCGCCGTCGAATTTTTCTGACATCACATTCGACCGTTGGTCATTGTCGAACAATTGCAGGGAGATTGAGAATCCGTTTTCAGTTTTTGTCACGGACCCGTGGAGAACGTAGCGCACCTGGTACGCTGCGGCGATGCCGGAGAAATCCGCATCCCGGGTTGCCGCCGATGAGGGCGTGACCACCTGGACCCGGTCAACGCGCGAAAGATCCTGCTCCAGAAACGCCGGCATCACCCTGGCTAATGCAGCCTCACCCTGGTCGCCCTCAGTACCGTTCAGCGGCATGATTGCAATGGATGCCGAAGGGGGGATCAATGCTCTCTTGATTCTTGGATATTCACTATAGCCCAGATAGAGCACGACCGCAATGATCAACGGCCAGGCGATGTACCTGAAATTAATCTTGACCGGGGCGGCCTCTTCTTTCTGAGGCAACTTCGTTTGCTGGCGTTCGTACTGGCGTTCCTGAGGCTGGGCAGCCGAACTCTCGCGCTGCTTCTGTTCTTCAAGGAATGCCTTTTGATGCTCTCGTTCCAGTTTTGTCGTTTCTGCCCTGCGAAGCCGTTCTTCAATCCGTTCCCCGGCCGAGAAATTCGGGTCCAGGGCGTAGATCTTCTTCAGCGTTTCTTTTGCTTCTTCGAGTTCGTCCTTTTCGATGTGTTCTTCGGTCCTACGGGTCAGGTCTTCAACCTGGCGGTCTTTCACCTCTCTGACCTTGCGTTCCTGGTCGAGTCGTTGCTGCCGCTCTTCTTCAGACTTCTTGTAGCGTTCTTCCTCGATCTGAAGCTGGAGCTGCTGTGCACCTCCGTGGAGGGGGTACATCTGAAAGATCATTTTGACTTCATTTTCGGCGAGATCGAAGTTTCCCTCCCGTAAATATGTCCCGGCGCGTTCGTAATGTTCGTTGACCTGCTTTTCCTTGTCGTCTTCCTCCTTCTTTCGCTCGACGGCTGCGTGGTACCCCGGGTCGATCTTTGCAATCTCGTCGATTGTTCGCTCTGCCTCTTCGATCTTTCCTTCGTTGTAAAGCTTCTCAGCCTTTTGATAGAGCGCTTCGACCTGGCTCGCAGTATCCTGCAATTGCGGGACGGGTGTACTCCCGCGCTTCTTTGCAGCTTCGACCGTACTGGCCTCTTTTGCCTCCAGTTCCGCGGTATCTTCGACGGATTGCCTTGCGATCACTTTCTGCGCGGATTCCGATGGAACGGAAAGTTCAGGAATGGAGTCGATCAGGATTTCGAACACTTCCACCGGCTCGGGGATATTCTTGAGCTGCATATCTCCCATCCGGTAGACCTTCACATCCATCTTGTTTTTGACCTGGTTGTAGATGTCGGCGGAAATGCAGATGCGTGTCGCTTCTGTGACAGCCTCAATGCGGGATGCGATGTTGACACCGTCCCCGTACATATCGTCATCAGAGACCATCACATCGCCCAGGTGAATGCCGATACGGATCTCGATCTTGTCGAATTCCCCCTTTCCCTTGTTGAATGCCCAGAACCTTTTCTGGGCATCGATTGCCGCTTTCACAGCATTGACGGCACTGGCAAAATCGACCATAAAGGAATCGCCGATCGATTTCACCACTTTGCCCTCATACTTGGAAGCGATGACACGCATGAGCGCATCGTGCGTCCGGAGGAGTTCGAACGCCGCTGTTTCATTCTGGGCCATCTTCATCGAAAAGCCCTTGATGTCAGTAAACATCACAGCAGCGAGTTTCCTTGTGCCGGAATCCTTCGAGAAAGCCATGAGACAAGTATCTCTGAATGAAGTGTGCTTGCGGGAACTACACGGTGCCGAAATTTAGAGAATTGTCAGAGCAGAAACAAGACGCAGGGAAACACTCCAGAAGATTGTTTTGGCCAAAAGAAGCCCATTTCCTTGCCTTTCGGACTTCGTCTCTGTATATTGCGCGGCCCTCGATCCAGAGAATGCCAAAGAAAGGAATTTTTGATGAACTCGATACTCTCATATCTCGAATCAAACAAAGAACGCTATCTCGGTGAACTCAAAGAATTTCTGGCGATCCAAAGTGTCAGTTCTCAGAGTAGTCATAACGCGGATATGCGTCGCTGCGCAGAGTGGACGGCCGGTCAAATGCGGACGGTGGGTCTGAACAGCGTGCAAATCATGGATACGCCGGGCCATCCCGTCGTGTACGGAGAATGGATCGGCGCTCCCGGAAAGCCCACAATCCTGTTGTACGGTCATTACGATGTGCAGCCGGTCGATCCGGTAAATCTCTGGACCTCTCCTCCGTTCGAAGCCACTGTACGCGACGGCAACCTGTACGCACGCGGATCGTCCGACGACAAAGGCCAGGTCTTTATCCATTTGAAAGCGGTTGAAGCCTGCATGAAGAACAAGGGGAGCCTCCCTGTCAACCTGAAGATGCTCATCGAAGGGGAAGAGGAAGTCGGTAGCGCAAATCTTGATAATTTTGTGAAAGACCACAAAGAACTCCTGAAAGCGGACCTTGTCGTGATTTCCGACTCCTCGATGTTCGCGAAAGGTGTTCCTTCAGTCTGTTACGGCCTGCGGGGGCTGGCGTATATGGAGGTCGAAGTCACCGGACCAAATTCAGACCTGCACTCGGGTTCGTTCGGAGGGTCAGTCCACAATCCGATCCAGGCGTTGAGTGAAATGATCGCCTCTCTCCACGACAAAAACGGAAAGATTACGGTCAAAGGATTCTACGACGATGTACGCCCGCTGTCGAAAACGGAACGCAATGCGTACAAGAAGCTCCCGTGGAACGACAAGAAATATGCAAAGCAGCTTGGCGTGAAACAACTCTACGGCGAAAAAGGGTTTACAACGCTCGAGCGATTGTGGGCCCGTCCCACGCTTGAATGCAACGGTATATGGGGTGGGTACACCGGCGAAGGTGCCAAAACCGTACTCCCGTCGAAAGCATCAGCAAAAATTTCCATGAGACTTGTCCCGGACCAAACCTCGGCAAAAGCCGCAAAATTGTTCGAGCAGCACTTGAAGAAAATTGCACCCAAAACGGTGAGCATCGCGGTAAAAGCCTTGCACGGAGGCGAACCTGCGATTACGCCGATCGACAGTCCGGGGGTCCGTGCGGCTGTCGTTGCACTCGAAAAGGGATTCGGCAAGAAACCCTTGTATCAGCGTGAAGGGGGATCGATCCCGATCGTTGTCCAGTTCAAGAACATTCTTGGTCTGGATACCGTCCTCCTCGGCTTCGGCCTGCCCGATGAAAATGCGCATGCGCCGAATGAATTCATCAACCTTGACAACTTCTTTGGCGGGATGCGTACCTGCGTTCATTTCTACGATCAATTGCCGGCATTTTGGCAAAGTGCAAAAAAAGGGCGTCAGTAGGCTGCATCATGACGTCATAGCATCCCACCGTCGAAAGCCCCGTGGAATACCACGGGGCTTTCTTCTTTCTCTGTCGTTTCGTACTTTCAATCCGTTCCCAAAATTGAGACTACCATGGTTTCAGCTGAATTCCTTTCCAAGATCCCGATCTTCGAAAATCTTTCGCCGGCAGACCACGACACGCTGGTGGGATTATGGCATCCCCGTGAGCTGAAGGTCGGGGAAATCCTGTTCCACGTCGGTGAAAAAGGGGACGCGATGTATGTTATCCAGAAGGGAATCGTAGAAATCAAAGTCCCGATTCAGGGACAGCAGAAAGAGATTACCGTGTCTGTATTGCAGGAGGGGGAGTTCTTCGGAGAACTGTCGATTATTGACGGCCTCCCGAGAACCGCAACAGCAGTGGCGGTGGAACACGCGCATCTGCTGGAAATGAAACGGAATGATTTTATCGACTTCCTGATGGACCGTCCCGCAGTGGCCATTTCGATGGTCAGTATCATCGGCAAGCGGCTCCGCGCAACCAACGAGCTGGTCCAATCGCTGGCGTCGAAGAATGTCAACGAGGAAATGGATGAACAACTCAGTTTCGGGGATCGCCTCGCAGACAAAGTCGCTGAATTCGGTGGAAGCTGGTCGTTCATTATTATCTTTGGCGTCTTTGTTGGGATCTGGATGTTGTTGAACTCAATCCAGATCATCTTTAAGCCGTTCGACATTTATCCGTTTGTCTTTCTCAATCTTGTTCTCGGCACGGTGGCCGCGGTGCAGGCACCGTTCATTATGATGAGTCAGAACCGCGCACAGAAAAAAGACCGTCTGCGTGCCGAGCTCGACTACCAGGTCAATCTCAAATCGGAACTCATGTTACAGCAGCTCCATACCAAGTTCGATGAATTGCGGGGAACCGATCTTCACCATCTGCACGAGTCGGTGAAAGCCCAATTGCTGATCCTCCAGCAGAAATCCGATGAACTTGGAAACGTCCAGGCTAACAAGTCAAAATCCTGACTGCGTGTGAAGATCTATACGAAGACGGGCGACAAGGGGAAAACATCCCTGTTCGGCGGTGAACGCGTTTCCAAAGACGCGCTGCGGATTGAAGCGTACGGGTCCGTCGACGAGCTGAATTCCCAGATCGGCGTTATTCGTTCGTTGATGCCGCCTCCGGACATCGACCGCCTTCTTCAACAACTACAACAGGAACTTTTTGTCCTGGGAACGGACCTTGCCACTCCGGTATCCACGAAGAGAAAGAAGGTGCTTCGGATCGAGCCGCGGCATAGCGAACGGCTTGAGCGGGAGATCGATCGTCTCGAGGCCTCCCTGGAACCGCTGACGCAGTTCATTCTTCCGGGCGGCTCAAAGACCGCCGCGGAATTGCACGTTGCGCGGACGATCTGCAGGCGGGCTGAACGACGTATCGTTCAACTCTCAAGAAAAGATGAAGTCGGCACCTCCCCCGTCGTTTATATCAACCGGCTGTCGGATTTTCTCTTTGTTGCAGCGCGCTACGTGAACAAGGTCGAAGGGATCAACGAAACCAAGTGGGATTCGAAGAAAGTCACATGAAACCCACGCGCGCTCTCCCGGATTCGCACACGAGGAACTGGGGGATCGACTTGTCCCGGGATCATACATCCGCCCTCCTTCTCAACGTCGCCGGTCTGCCGTTGTTTCTCGTTTGCGGATGGGCGTTCATGAGTGTCGCGAAGGTTCTGAGGCCTGAAATCATGACCGGCTTGCTGCGGGGATGGCTCTCGATCCATCCGTTGACGTTTGTCCTGGTACTGGCGGGAATCGTCGTCGGAGTCATGACGTTCCACGAAGCCATCCACGGAATATTTTTCTGGATCTTCACACGCTCGAAGCCGATTTTCGGGGTGAAATTGTTGTTCGCCTACGCCGGTGCGCCGGACTGGTACATTCCGCGCAACCAGTACATCCTCATCGGGCTTGCTCCAATTCTTCTCATGACATTGCTAGGTTTTCTTTTGATCGTCGTGACGTCAACACACGTCGGCCAGGCGGTGCTGTTCGGAATTGTCATGAACGCAACGGGCGCCGCGGGGGATCTGTATGTTTGCGGAAAGGTGATGGCTCACGATCCTGATATTCTCGTGCAGGATACGGGCGTCGGAGTTACCGTGTTCGGCAGAGTACCATCGCCTGCGCTGTAACACAAAGGCCGGGGGAAGGAGGAATCGGATATGAATGAAGAAATGCTTGATGACGAACTGAGTCAGATGTATGAAGAGGAGGCGCGGTCGCGCAAAATTCTTGATTCGACGACCCTGCATAAACCGATCAAATATCTGCGTGTCAGGAAACCTTTCACCATGAACCCTGCCGATACCGTGGCAGCTGCCGTGGATCTCATGAGAAAGAAGAAGATCGGCTGCATTCTCGTTCTCGAGAAGGAGAAGCTTTCCGGAATCTTTACAGAGCGTGACGTGCTCATGAAAGCCGCCGGAAACAAGAACTATGATACACTCAGGCTTTCCGAAGTGATGACAAAGAACGTGGATGCGTTTCAGGCTGACGATAGTATTGCGTTCGTCCTGAACGCGATGCACGTCGGAGGGTATCGGCACGTTCCGGTCGTCGATGAGCACGGCAAACCGGTTGCCGTGATATCCGTGAAAGATATCATTGCATTTATTCTCGAACATTTCGCGGAAGATGTTCTCAATCTTCCGCCGTCACCGATACGGTCGACCGAGCAACGAGAAGGAGCGTGAGTCTCCTTTTTCGTACGATTTCTTGACAAACGGGCAAAGTCTCTTTATATTGACAGCCACTTTGAAACAAGATATTTCACGTGTGATGCTTGCGTTCGGATCTCATGCTCACTGAATTCGGGAAAGTTCTCATCTTCTTCATCATCGGCGCTCTCTTTGTTGCCGCGGGCCTCGTGACAGCCTGGCTGTTGCGCCCGCATCGACCGTATCCCCAAAAACTCTCGACCTATGAATGCGGTGAAGAACCGATTGGAAGCGCCTGGGTAAAATTCAATGTGCGCTTCTACGTTGTGGCGCTGGTCTTTCTTATTTTCGATGTTGAAGTCGTGTTCCTCTTCCCGTGGGCCCTGGTGTACAGACAACTGGGGCTTTTTGCTTTTGTTGAGATGGCAGTGTTCCTGGCAGTCCTGATTGTTGGATTTGCCTATGTGTGGGTGAAGGGTGATTTGGATTGGGATAAGCCGCGCCCCGAAATTCCCTCCATACAACGTGCGCCGCAAGTGCAAAATCCTCCAATGACCAAAGTCATTGAAGGTGTTCCTGCCTCGTAGAAAAGATATTGTGACTGGTTAACGTGAATAATCCGGAGTAACGGACTGTGGGACTTCTCGACCAACGGTTTCAAAACGGCAACATCCTCATCACATCGATAGACAACCTGCTCAATTGGGCGCGCCTCTCCTCGCTCTGGCAAATGCAGTTTGGTCTTGCCTGTTGCGCCATCGAGATGATGGCCGCCTCTGCGTCGAATTTCGATATTATGCGTTTCGGGGTCATCCCGAGGGCAACACCGCGTCAGACGGACGTGATGATTGTTGCGGGGACAGTAACGCTGAAAATGGCATCCCGCATCAAGCGACTCTATGACCAGATGCCCGAACCACGCTATGTCATTTCGATGGGAAGCTGTTCGAATTGCGGCGGGCCCTACTGGGAACACGGCTATCACGTGCTGAAGGGCGTTGACCGCGTTATTCCTGTGGATGTGTACGTTCCGGGTTGTCCGCCTCGTCCCGAGGCATTGCTTGAAGGCATCATCAAACTTCAGGAAAAAGTCAGAAAAGAAAGCCTCGTGAAGAAGTCTGCCTAGAACGTTGATCGGAAAATTCCGAAAAGAGTAGTATGCCTATGACACCGCAGGAGATATTCGAAGATCTGAAACAAAAGTTCGGCGACGCAATTCTTGAAGCCAAACTCGATGCGCCGCAGCCCTGGATTCGTATTGCTGAAAACAAGACGAACGAAATCTGCCGGTATTTGAGGGACGCTGAACGCACGAACTTTGACTACATGAGCTGCCTCAGCGGTGTCGACTATAACGACGGAAAACTTGGGGTCGTGTACCATCTCACGTCGATGGCCCAAAAGCACAAGATTGTGTTGAAGACGGTGTGCACGAAGGAGAATCCTCACGTCCAATCCGTTGCCGACGTGTGGGGCACTGCGAACTGGCACGAGCGGGAAGCCTACGACCTGATCGGCATTGTCTTTGACGGGCATCCGGACCTCCGGCGCATCCTTCTGCCGTACGACTGGGAAGGACATCCGCTGCGCAAAGACTATAAAGTCCCGGAATTCTACGACGGCATGAAAGTTCCTTATTGACCGGATTCCACCGGAATCTCATGATCGAATCTCAAACACTTCCCACGACATACGTTACCCAGCCCGGCGCGATCAAGACGTCATCCGGCAAGACTCTCCATACCGATGAGATGATCATCAATATGGGACCGCAGCATCCGTCGACGCACGGCGTGTTGAGACTCGAGATTGTCGTGGACGGCGAGATCATCAATGACGTGATTCCGCATATCGGTTATCTACACCGGTGCTTTGAGAAACACGCGGAGCACATGACCAATTACCAGCAGGTAATCCCGTATTGCGATCGGATGGATTACGTCGCCGCAATGAACAACGACCACGGCTATGCTGTGGCTGTGGAACGGCTGCTGAAGATCCAGGTCCCTGAACGCGTTGAGTATATCCGTGTCATTATGGCCGAGTTGCAGCGGATTGCGAGCCATCTCATTGCGATCGGCACATACGGTATCGATGCCGGAGCGTTTACCCCGTTTCTCTATTGCTTCACGGACCGCGAAAAAATTCTCGATCTGTTCGAGATGACGTGCGGTGCACGTCTTCTCTATAACTATATCTGGGTGGGGGGGCTGTCTCACGATATTCCACCGAAGTTTGTCGACCAGGCGAAAGAGTTCTGCAGGTACTTCCGCCCCCGCATCAAACAATTCAACGACTTGCTGACGTACAACGAAATTTTTGTCAAGCGGACAGCGAACGTGGGCGTTCTGCCGAAAGATGTGGCGATCAACTATTCCTGCAGCGGACCCATGCTGCGAGGATCCGGCGTCAACTGGGATCTACGGCGTGACGATCCATACTGTATCTACGATCGGTTTGAATGGGAAGTCCAGGTAGGGAAAGGCGAAGTTGGGACTGTCGGTGATTGCTGGGA
This sequence comes from Bacteroidota bacterium, assembly GCA_036518155.1. Lineage (GTDB taxonomy): Bacteria > Bacteroidota > Ignavibacteria > UBA10030 > UBA10030 > JADGQA01. The sequence goes on along the minus strand of DATDNS010000322.1, from coordinate 1,211 downwards.
TCGGCACATTGTCCGCATGCGCGAAATGGAACAGAGCGTGAACATTATCGAGCAGGCGCTTTCGAAGATACCGGAAGGAAATGTTCAGGCGGCGATTCCAAAGAGAATCCGCCCCGATGCGGGCGAGATCTATGTGCGGACTGAAACTCCGCGCGGCGAGCTTGGCTACTACATCATCAGCGACGGAACGGCAAGCCCGTACCGTATCAAAGTTCGCGCCCCGGCATTTGTCAATTTGAGCGTCCTGCCGGAAATTTCGCGCGGCGCAATGATTGCCGACCTTGTCCTGATTGCGGGGAGTGTCGATATTGTCCTCGGAGAAGTAGACCGTTAATTCGAAACCCATGGAATACCTTCAGGAAATACTGTCCAACCAAATCGTGCTGGCCGTGCTGTTGAGCGCACTGCCGATCGTCTTCATTCTCTTGTATGCGCTCGTGACGCTCTACACGGAAATGAAGGTTGCTGCACATATCCAGGACCGCGTTGCGTATATGAGAACAGGGTGGCACGGACTGCTTCAGCCGTTTGCTGACATTCTGAAACTCCTGCAAAAGGAAGACACGATTGCTACGAACGCTGATAGATTTTTGTTTGTCCTCTCTCCGTACATCGTTTTCATGGGAACCTATGCCGGGTTTGCTGTCATCCCGTTCAGCAGCATTTATATTGGCAGCAATATCAACCTTGGTGCGTTCTTCTTGATCGCCGCGTCGTCGCTTGTGGTCATCGGGATACTGATGGGAGGCTGGGCGTCCAACAACAAATGGTCCATTTTTGGCGGTATGCGGTCTGCTGCGCAGATGGTCAGTTACGAAATTCCAACCGCGCTCGCCGTCGTTGTTGCGACGATGATTACGGGGTCCCTCAATCTTCAGGATGTTTCGAAATTCCAGGACGGAGGAATTCAAAACTGGGTGGTCTTCGGCGGCCCGTTCCCAGTGACTCAGAAACTGCTCCTCCTTCCTTTTTCTCTCATCACATTCTTGATTCTCTTCACCGCTTCCCTGGCTGAAGTCAACCGTACTCCGTTTGACCTGCCGGAAGCCGAGTCGGAGTTGGTGCAGGGGTTCAACACAGAATACAGCGGGATGCGGTTCGCGATGTTCTATCTTGCAGAATACGCCAACATGTTTCTTGTTTCGGCGGTGGCGGTTGCGTTTTTCCTCGGCGGCTGGTCGAGTCCGTTCGGAACGTTCCTTTCCGGCCCT
>DATDNS010000321.1:0-4772 GCA_036518155.1 Bacteroidota bacterium | reverse complement strand
GAATCGCCGGTATGCACCCCCATCGGGTCAAAGTTCTCAATCGAACAGATGATGACGACATTGTCTTTCATATCCCGCATGACTTCAAGCTCGTACTCCTTCCAGCCAATCACCGATTCCTCGATGAGAACCTGGTGGATGGGGCTCGAAATCAAACCGTGTTGGACTTTTTCTCTGAACTCGTCTTTGTTATAGGCAGTACCACCCCCCGTTCCGCCGAGCGTGAAGGATGGCCGGATGATGATGGGGAAGCCGATTTCTTCGGCAACCTTCAACGCTTCCTCGATTGAATTGACAAACCCGCCGCGCGCACTCCGCAATCCTATGCGGTCCATTGCCGCTTTGAACAATTCCCGGTCTTCTGCTTTCTTGATCGCCCCGAGATTTGCACCGATCAATCCGACGCCGTGTCGCTTGAGGGCGCCGCTTTCTGCGAGCGCAACTGTCACGTTGAGCGCCGTCTGGCCTCCCATCGTCGGGAGAATGACATCGGGCTTTTCCTTCTTAATAATTTCTTCGACGAAGAACGGGGTGATCGGTTCAATGTAGGTGGCATCCGCGAGTTCCGGATCGGTCATGATCGTCGCGGGATTGGAGTTGACGAGAATTACGCGGTATCCTTCTTCTTTGAGCACCTTGCAGGCCTGAGTACCGGAATAATCGAACTCACACGCCTGCCCGATGACAATCGGGCCTGAGCCGATGATGAGGATGGATTTAATGTCGGTGCGTTTTGGCAATTCCTACGGGGGTTCCTTCCCTGCAAAATGTCTTCGCAATTTGGCGGTAAATTCCTAAAGCCGGTTTTCTGGATGGACAATATAGCCATATAACCAGTTTTATTCAACGACCCGCGGTAGAAATTCTTATTCTGAACCGGCATTGTCGTTTGGCGCCATGCTTCTTTCGCCTCTTAATTTTTTTTTGCCTATATTTTTGGGTCGCACATTCCACCGAACCGCGACTGAAGACGAGGGGTCGATCTTTAACCGGAGGATTTGATGCAAAGCCAGAACAGCTATAATACCCGGACACAGTTTACCGAGTCGGGGACAGACTACACAATGTATTCACTCGCGTCTCTTGAAAAAACCACGGGAAAAAGCCTGGCTCGGCTGCCGTTTTCCCTCAGGATTCTGCTGGAAAACCTTCTTCGGCTCGAAGATGGCAGGGTTGTCCGAAAACAGGATATTGACGCCCTGATCAACTGGAATCCGGCCGCCACGCCTGACAAAGAAATTGCCTTCATGCCGGCCCGCGTGATCCTGCAGGATTTTACGGGTGTTCCGTGCATCGTCGACCTCGCCGTCATGCGCGATGCCATGATCAAGATGGGGGGGGATGCCAGGAGAATCAACCCATTGCAGCCGGTGGACCTTGTCATCGACCATTCCGTCCAGGTCGATGAATTTGGCACTGCGACGGCTTTCCAGTTCAACACGCAAATTGAGTTCGAACGCAACAAAGAGCGGTACCAATTCCTCAGGTGGGGACAGCAGGCCTTCAAGAATTTCCGGGTCGTTCCCCCGGGAACCGGTATTGTCCATCAGGTCAACCTTGAATATCTTGCACAAGTCGTCTTTACGGGCAAAACGAACGGAGAAACTCTGGTTTACCCTGACTCCCTTGTCGGGACCGATTCGCATACCACGATGATCAATGGACTGGGAGTCCTTGGCTGGGGGGTTGGCGGCATTGAGGCAGAGGCGGCAATGCTTGGCCAGCCAATATCGATGCTGATTCCTCAGGTGGTCGGATTCAGGCTTAAAGGTGCTCTCCGTGCTGGTGCAACGGCAACCGATGTCGTGCTGACTGTTACGCAAATGCTGCGCAAGAAGGGCGTTGTCGGCAAGTTTGTCGAATTCTACGGGCAGGGGCTCGCATCGCTCTCACTCGCAGACAGGGCGACAATTGGAAATATGGCACCCGAATACGGTGCAACAATGGGATTCTTTCCTGTCGATGCAGAAACAATCAGGTATCTCCGGTTCTCGGGACGGAGCGAGAAACAGGCAGCTCTTGTCGAAGCATACCTGAAGCAGCAGGGGCTCTTTCATACGTCATCGACATTGGAACCGGAGTTTACGGACACCGTCGAACTTGACCTTTCCACCGTCGAGCCGAGTATTGCAGGCCCAAAGCGGCCGCAAGACCGCGTTTCTCTTGCGAAATCGAAGCCTTCGTATCGAATGTCGCTCATTGAAATGTTGGAGACAAAGGGGGTTCAATTCGACAAGGCCTCCGCTCAGCAATGGGCAAATGATGGTGCCACTGTTGCGAAGCCGGCATTCATGAAAAGCTTTCCGGTCGCTCAAAGCGGAAAAAATTTCTCGCTCGAACACGGCGCCGTGGTGATTGCAGCGATTACCAGCTGCACGAACACGTCAAATCCGTCAGTTCTTGTCGCCGCCGGCCTCCTTGCCAAAAAGGCTTCAGAACGCGGGCTCCGATCGAAGCCCTGGGTCAAAACCAGCCTTGCCCCCGGTTCAAAAGTCGTCACTGAATACCTTAACGAAGCGAAACTCACGAAGCCGCTGGAAGACCTCGGGTTCAACCTCGTCGGCTACGGGTGCACGACGTGCATCGGTAACAGTGGACCTCTCCCTGAAGCAATTGGAAAGGCAATTCAGGAAAATGATCTTGTGGCTGTCGCTGTTCTATCGGGGAACCGGAATTTTGAAGGACGGGTCAATCCACTGACACGTGCGAACTATCTCGCCTCCCCCCCTCTCGTCGTCGCCTATGCGTTGGCCGGAACAATGGATTTCGACTTCGACCACGAACCGATCGGAAAAGGCAAGAATGGCGAGGCCGTCTACCTGAAAGACATTTGGCCGTCCCCCCAGGAAATCCAGGAGACGATGATGCGAAGCGTGAAATCGGATATGTTCAAGAAGGAGTACGCGAACGTCTTTGAGGGTGAACAAAGCTGGAAGAGCCTGTCCATTCCGAAAGGCGAACAATATTCCTGGGCATCGGATTCCACGTACATCAAGGCGGCCCCTTACTTTGAGAACCTTTCGAAAGACCCGATGCCCCTTCAAAACATCAAAGGAGCACGTGTTCTCGCACTCCTGGGCGATTCGGTGACAACGGATCACATTTCTCCTGCCGGCTCCTTCAACGAGAAGAGTCCTGCCGGCAGGTATTTGATGTCGCTCGGCGTTCAAAAAAAGGACTTCAATTCGTACGGATCACGCCGGGGAAACCATGAAGTCATGGTGAGAGGAACCTTCGCCAACATCCGCCTGAGGAATATGCTGGCGCCAGGAACAGAGGGTGGGTGGACGGTTCACCCGTCCTCAAAAGAACCGATCTCGATTTATGATGCGTCGGTGAAATTCAGAGAAGAGGGTATTCCGCTTATCGTGATTGCGGGCAAAGAATATGGTTCGGGATCATCGCGGGACTGGGCGGCAAAAGGACCGATGCTTCTCGGTGTCCGGGCCGTTATCGCCGAGAGTTTCGAGCGCATCCATCGAAGCAATCTCGTGGGCATGGGGATCCTGCCGCTTCAATTTGAAGACGGACAGAATTACAGGACGATCGGGTTAAGCGGCTTTGAGACCTTCGAGATTGAGGGCGTTGCCGAGAATCTGCAACCGTTGAAGAAAATGCAGGTGAAAGCGACAGCTGCCGACGGGTCGGTCAAAAAATTCAGCGCAGTCTGCAGGATTGATACTCCGAACGAAGTCGATTACTACAAGCACGGCGGAATTCTGCAATTTGTATTGAGAACGCTTTTGAAAAATAATTAGCCGCGGATTTGCACGGAAGAAACACGGGTTTATACGGATGGAGGGTAGCTGATCCCTCTGAATTTTTCTTTTTGATCCGAGTTCATCCGTATCAATCTGCGTTCATCCGCGGTCAATCTTCTTCATGAGGAGGGAAGTCAACATGCCTGTCTACGACTACCGTTGCACACAGTGTGGAACGTTATACGATGTTTACCATAAAGTAAGAGAGGTAAAGGAAGATGTCGTTTGTCCGTCGTGCAAATCGCACGATCACGCAAAGCTGATGTCTGTTCCGGGTGTTGCAGTAAGTAGTAGCGCCGGCAGTAATGCGAGCGTTCGTCCGTGTGAAATGGGTGGAGATTGCTGTGGGGGCGCCTGTTCGATGAACTGAACGGCGTCGGGGTACCTGGTTACCGTCAGCGGGGGATGTCATGAGACCTTCGAGCACCTATCGTCAAGTGGCTGCAATTATTCCGTTTGTTCTCTTCCTCAGTTTTAATTGTGAACCGGCGACCGAAACCACGGTCGGGTCACCGCAGGATACTCAGATCCCAAACACCACCGTCACCGTTGACACCACGTACACCAGTGGTTCGAGTCTGTATGCGAGCGGCAAGGTGAAAAACAGCGGCAGCTCATCCATCACCACACCGTGGTATGTCGAATGCCAGTTCTATACAGATTCGACATTTACACTGAAGTTGGGCGGCAACAATACGCAGATCTCCGTCCCGTTGAGTCCCGGTCAAGGTACATTCTGGACGATCAGTTTCTCAACCACAAACGTCGATGTGAGGAATTACCCGAAATTCAGGGTAAAGGACCAGCGGGCAATCTACAAGAAGTAGGTCGTCTCCTTTGGCACATCCCGATACCGATTTCGTGGGCCGATGCAGCAACGAATCTCTTGAAACGCCATTGCGCCGAGTCACCCGTTGAAAACGCACGGGTGTAACTCTTGGTCTTGGTAGGCCAGCCCAATGCGATTTGAGTCCCTCCCGACTGTATTGAGCGGGAGTCTGCCAATTATCC
>DATDNS010000320.1:0-2857 GCA_036518155.1 Bacteroidota bacterium | reverse complement strand
GTCCTCCGACTCTTCCGCCGCTTCCTGAGAGATCGCCCCGGTCTGTGGCTCCTCGGCCGCATCCTGAGGAATGCCAAGGTGTGATTCAAGCCGCGAAATCCGGTGTTCAAGATTCTTAAGCGCGGCGAGCACTCGCTCGCTTGAAACTGTATGCGATTCCGCGTCCTTGGCCGGACGTTCCGTGCTATTCGATCCGGAATATCTCTTCTTGATGCCCGACTTTTTTGCCATTTTCACAATTTTTTTCGTTAAAACAATGCGGTGAGACGCGGATTGGATCCAAAGCTATGAAACCACTTTTCCAAAAAGGGCAGACAAAAGCACCTCGACGCTGAACTATTTGCGGCCGTTCGCCAATCGTGCGGCCACGGGCATACGGCGCAATGCCGCCATTGCCCAGATTCCCATTGCCGGCCCGATTGATAAAAAGGCAAATGCCCATCGCCAGCCAAACCACTCAACAAGAACAGGGATAATGCGAATCGTCAGCAGCGTCAGCAAGAACCCCAGACTCGTTTGGAATGTCAGTGCAGTTCCAATATACTCCATTTCACACAGTTCCGAAATACACGCGGAGAATTGTGCCGAATCTGCCACAACGGCGAACCCCCAGACCAGGCAGACGAGCACCAGGAGTATGGGATTCCCTCCAAAAAGCAGGCCGACGGTCAAAGCGCACATGCCGCTGATAGCCATCGAGGCAATTGTGATCGTCGTTCTCCCCAGACGGTCGGCAAGAAACCCTGCGACGAGACTCCCGATCCCACCCGCACCGATGACCGCGAAGGAAGCGAAACTTGCTTGCGAGGGCTGGATTTCCCTCAACTGAAAGCTCGCCAGAAGAAACAGAGGTACCCACGCCCACATCGCATACAACTCCCACATATGTCCCAGATAGCCTGCGTTCGCAAGGATGAGTTCTCGTCTCCGAAAAATCCGGCCGGTGTATTTCCAGTTGAATTTCGGGAGAGCCATACGCAACGGTCCCTCCCTGACAAAAAGCATCGTAATGACTCCGCCAATCGCTGCGAGCGCCGCTGAGTAGTAGAGAACCGGACGCCACTCGTCGATCCTGTCAAAAGCGTTGATGAGGTGAGGTGCTGCTGATCCAAGCGTCAGAGCACCCACGAGCAGTCCGATGCCCACTCCCCGGTCCTCTTTCGTCCACGTGGCGATCATCTTCATCCCGACAGGATAGACGCCGGCAAGGAACATCCCTGTGAGGAAACGGAGGATCAACGCAAGGGGGAGGCTGCGGGCGAACAGGGGAATGCAAGCTGTCGCCAATGCTGCAAGGATGGACGTTGCGGCGAAGAGTCTCTGCCCGGAGAAATAGTCTGCAAGATTCAATAATGATGATGCGAACGCTCCAACGACAAACCCGATCTGAACGGACATCGTCAGCCACGACTGGTCTGCGCCGTTCAGAAGCCACTCGGAACTCAGAGCCGGGACGACTGCCGAGGCGGAAAACCAGACTGACATCCCGAAAAATTCCGCAAGGCAAAGCAGCAGGATTGTTTCTCGTTTGCCTGCTGACTGGACTGCCGCCGGCATCATCTCACGAAATCGATATGACGCATTGGTACGACAGGAACTTTGATCCCGGAGAAGGCGCTTTCCGTGAGATCCTTTTTGATGGTCTCCCACAGGTTTTTCGAATTCGAAAGCCTCGCATTTAAGAATTCAAACGCTTCTCGCATCTGTTGCGTCGGCTCCCGGTCAGCGCTCATAATTGTCGTTTCAAGACCTGACAATCCATTATCGCTCAGCGAATCGTTGAGAGCAGTTGTATTCTTGATCAACGAGAGCGCAGCCTGACGATATTTGGGGTCCGTTCCCGGATTGTTCGCAACGGCGGCAAGCTGACTGTGGAGGGAATCCGCTGCTTCCCGAAGCGCAAACTGGTCAGACTGGGCATTCCATACATCCACCGCCAGCGACAACTGGCCCTTCAGCGAAGATACGGGAAGGGAGACACGCGGGTCCATTTCCACAGTGAGCGTTTGGACGTATTGCTTTCCTCCGACATTCAAAGTGAGACGGTATTTCCCCGGAAGGACAAGAGGTCCCTGAGGCTGGTTTTCCGTTCCTTGTCCGACAATCGCAGCCATACTGTAGTCTCGCTGCTTCGTAGGCGGGGACGTGTATCGAAGATCCCAGACAAATCGATTGTGGCCGCGTTCCGTCGACAACGGTCTGGTCTTTGGGAGCCAAGCGTCCATAAAGTACTGCGGACCCGTGGAAGGATCGGGTTCGTCCGTGCTTTGAAATTTGCGGACGAGGTTTCCGGCCTCATCAACGATCTCGAGAGAGATCGGTGTGCGCGGTTTGTTGCGCAAGTAATAATCAATGATTGCCCCTGAAGGGGGGTTGGTACCCAGCGGCTCTTCGGGGGGAAGCGGCGTGTCCCTGTTTTCGCTTCGTCGGATTCGAACAGCCCGTTCGGGGAGAAAGAGGTGAGCATCTTCCCTCAGTACACTCTCATCCAGTTGTTGCAGTGGTGTCAAATTGTCGAGAACCCAGAAGGCGCGTCCGTGCGTTGCTGCGACAAGGTCGTTGTCGTGCACCGCAAGATCGCGGACAGAGGCTGCGGGAAGGTTGAGCTGAAGCGATTGCCAGTGTCCGCCATCATCGAAGGAGACATAAACCCCGGTCTCCGTGCCCGCGTACAACAATCCCTTGCGCGTGAGGTCGGATCGTACGACTTGAACGTATGCGAGTGAGTCGATTCCTCGATCGCCGCGATTCCAGTGCTTGCCGTAATCGTGCGTAACATAAATGTACGGCGCAAAGTCGTCCAGGCGATGACGGTCGATCGCCGCGTAGGCCGTGCCCGCATCGAACGGTGAAGCTT
>DATDNS010000319.1:0-3711 GCA_036518155.1 Bacteroidota bacterium | reverse complement strand
GACTTTGAACATTTTCGGGTTCGGTCATTGAGTGGAAAAGCCGCGAAGAACAAAGGAATGGCTCTCTTCCCGAGAACCATCAACGGTAAATACACGATGGTCTCGAGACAGGATGGCGAGAATCTCTACATTGTCCAGTCGAATGAAATCTATCGGTGGCGTCAGCCCGGTGCGCTCCTGCAGCCGACATTTCCGTGGGAGTTTACGCAAATCGGCAACTGCGGCTCGCCTATCGAAACTGACAAGGGCTGGATTCTCCTGACGCACGGAGTGGGACCTGTAAGGCGGTATTGCATCGGGGCCATTCTCCTCGACCGTAATGACCCTTCAAAGGTCATCGGACGTCTCAGAGATCCTTTGATCGCTCCCGACGAAACTGAACGGGAAGGATATGTCCCGAATGTGGTCTATACGTGTGGTGCGCTTTCCCACAACGGCAAGCTCATTATCCCGTATGCCATGTCAGATTATGCGACCCGGATCGCGACTGTCGACATTGCCGAGCTCCTGACTGCGATGCACACAAGCTGAATCCTGTTAAGGAATCAGGGCACGCCCAACTGGGAACTCAAGCGCGATGAATGAGGTTGAAAGTGTGAAGAATAGACTTGCAGACAGGCACAGGAGGATAAGACTGCGTTGAAGATATGAATGTCGTCTGCGGTTGACGTTCCTCCCGATCGTGTGGCAGAAGGCGTTGGTGGGGGTAGCATTTCTTAGGAATCGTGCAATCAAATCATCGCTCCAGCGGTCACGAATGTGCGCAGTTGTCGCAGCTCCGTTGCGACAATGTTGAGGCACCTCGTTCCTTTCCTGAACGACATTCCACGATCGGTCATAACGACCATTGCGTGTCCGGGTTCACTCGAACGACGAACGTCGTATTGTCGGGACCCACTCTTCAATTGATCTTCGGCCTGACAATCGCGACTCATCAAGTCCTTGAAACGTCGAATCCACCTTACTCAACACAACAGAAAGGTCGCAAAGAATGAAACGCCGGCTCACAATCGTTGTGACAACGTGGTTTCTGGTTCTTGCCTCGTCTCTGGCGCTTGCACAAGAGACTTCAAAATACAATCCCCACGAAACATTTGACCCGAATTTTCTCAGTGATCCCGGGACTGCGTACCGGAGCGGAAGCGGTGAACCGGGACCGGCGTACTGGCAGAACCGCGCCGATTATAAGATTTCGGCGCAGCTTGACGACACGGCAAATATCATAACAGGCCACGAAGTCATTACATACCGGAACAACAGTCCCGACGCGTTGTCGTATCTCTGGCTTCAACTGGACCAGAACCTGTTCCGGGAAGACTCACGCGGTACTGCGACCGCTCCGGTCGGCGGATCACGGTTCGGCCCAAGAAAATTCACCCAGGGGTTTGTTCTGAAAGCCGTGAAGATCGACCTCGATGGAAAGACATCTGATGCAAAGTACATGGTCACTGACACGCGTCTGCAAATCATGCTTCCGGGGATCCTGAAACCAAAAGGAGATGAACTTGAGATCTCGATCGACTACAGCTTTGAAATTCCCCCTTATGGTTCCGACCGCATGGGCACGATGCCGACGAAAAACGGGACGATTTACGAAATTGCCCAGTGGTATCCCCGCATGGAAGTTTATGACGACGTTGTAGGGTGGAATACTCTCCCTTACCTTGGCCAGGGTGAATTCTACCTCGAGTACGGCGATTTTGACTTTACCCTGAATGTTCCGGCGGACCACATCGTTGTCGCTTCCGGTGAACTTCAGAACCCGAAAGATGTTCTGACAGCGCAGGAACGGAGTCGCCTGGAAGAGGCGCGTTCCAGCGATAAGACGGTCATGATTCGTGGCGCGGACCAAATTTCTCCCCTGGATCAGCGACCGGCAAATCCAGGACGCAAAACGTGGCATTTCAAAATGCGGAATGCTCGCGACGTGGCGTGGGCTTCGTCCCGGGCATTTATGTGGGATGCCGCACGCATCAATCTTGCAGGGGGAAACACATGCCTCGCCATGTCGGCATATCCGGTGGAGTGCTCAGGGGATTCCGCGTGGGGAAGGTCCACGGAGTACGTGAAAGGAACGGTGGAGTACAACTCGAAACAATGGTTTGAATTTCCGTACCCGGCTGCGGTCAACGTCGCCGGCGTCGTGGGCGGCATGGAGTATCCGGGCATTGTATTCTGCGGCTCGCGGAGCAAACGCGGCGGTCTCTGGGGGGTAACGACACACGAAGTCGGCCATACCTGGTTTCCGATGATTGTCGGCTCCGATGAGCGTGAATACGCCTGGATGGACGAAGGATTCAACACGTTCATCAACATCTATTCCACGAGGAATTTTAACAACGGCGAATACGAAACCCGTCGCGATTCAGCAAGGCGATTCGTGCCGTTTTTGATGCGGTCGGGTGTGTTTCCCTCGCTGACCTATCCTGACGCGATTCCAAGCAACGATCTCGGCATCCTCGCCTACTTTAAGCCTTCGGTCGGACTGGTGATGCTTCGCGAATATGTCCTCGGCAACGAACGGTTCGATTATGCATTCCGCGAATACATCAAGCGATGGGCGTTCAAACACCCGCAACCCAAGGATTTCTTCAGATCGATGAACGATGCGGCCGGCGAGAACCTCGACTGGTTTTGGAAATCGTGGTTCGTGAATAACTGGAAACTCGATCAGGCGGTGAAGGATGTCAAATATGTCGATAACGATCCCGCAAACGGAGTGCTCATCACTGTCACAAACAATGACCAGATGGTCATGCCTGCGACCATCGAAGTGAAGGAAGCGAACGGCCATAGCGGTCGGATTACTCTTCCCGTTGAAGTCTGGGAGCGATCGGGGGAATGGACGCTCAAGTATGCTTCGACAAGCATGGTTGATTCGGTCATCGTCGACCCTGATCATATGCTTCCTGACGTCAATCCGGCCAACGATATTTGGACCTCCGGCACTGTCACGCGTCAGCCAAGGCCGATGCAGCGATGATGGCGGGTTGAACCGAAAGGAAAAAAGTGCGTTCATGGTTCCAGTCGGAATCAATCAATCACCGTTCGCGAGCGATAATGAAACGTCATTGGTTTGTCCGGATGGTTGCAGCGCTCCTTGCCGCTCAGGCTTCTTGCTGTGTCACCGTGCCCGCACAGATTAGGATAACGGCAAAATCCGGGGTCACTGTAATCCTTGATGCGCCAAAGCGAACATACGAAATCACGGTGGCGCGGCTGCCCTGGAAGTTTCGGGGAGAGATTGTTGGAAACGTAACTGGGGCGAAGAAGGTGAGGGGGAGGGATCGCCTGGGTTCGTACTCAGCAATTTCCTTCACTTCCACAGATGGAATTCGCTATCTTCGCACGATTCGAATCTACGATAATCGTCCTGCGATAGTCTTTCAGCAAACTTCCGGAGACCCTCTTCGCCGTGCGCCCAATCCGTTTCCGGTCTTGACGGTCCACCCGGCACGGTGTTCGATGCTGACCTTCTCAGAACGGGAATTTGGCGCACCACCATTGTTCCGCGCATTCAATGAGCCTCCGGATAGCTCTCACGGTCTTCACAGCGGCCCGCTCCTGCTGTATGATTCCACCGGCAGCGCCTGTATCTTCTCTCCGGCTTCCAACTTCATGGTCGCTTCAATCGAGGAAAACGGTTCCACAATCCGCAGTGGATTGACCAGATCGCTGCAGAGTGTTCCTCGCGGATTTTCGGAATCAACT
>DATDNS010000318.1:0-2682 GCA_036518155.1 Bacteroidota bacterium | reverse complement strand
CCAATTGGCCGAAGCATCCGATGATCATCCCGACGACGATTGCCTGACCGGCGCTCAAGTATCCAAGAAACATTCTTTGCGCGGCGACCATGGTGAGTATCGCGAAAACAAACCCGAAGACCGCTCCCTCCCATGTTTTGTTGGGGCTTACTCTCTCGAATAATTTGTGTTTCCCCAGCGTCATCCCTCCGAAGTACGCTGCCGTATCGCAAACCCAGATTGTTGCGAACACTGCCATGACGGTGAATCCCCCCCACCGGTTGATTTGGGCAAGCTCGGCTTCATCGGCGATTGCGCGAATGAAGAATTTGCCGACCGGGAATCCGAAGGGAAAGAGTTCACGTGTTTGAATGAGTGTTCCAAGAAACAATGAAATGAAAAACACGCCGAGAACCGTTGCGCCGGCATTCTGGATCGGCGATCCTTTTCTCCGGAACAATTCCACCAATGCAGTGCAAACGAGGAACACGAGCGCAAGAAACAGGACAAATTGGTGCAGGCTGAACATGGACAGACTCACTCCGAACGCATCGAACAGTCGTAAGAGGTCGAAATGAAGCCGGTCATAGACAAAGGCCACGTTGAACGCGACACCGAAAAAGAGCCCAACAGCTTTTTGGGGAAAAACACCCTTGAATTCGGCAAGCCTGTAGAATTCATACAGCGAAAGGGAGGACACGACGGTCATAAACGCACAGAACCAGTAACCGCCGAGATACGTAATCCACAGGATCGCCGGGATCGCAATGAGCGCGACGCCAACACGTTTTGGGAGAGACGCAAATCGGCCAGGCAAGAGAAGGACCTTCCTAGTTAAGTAATTGATTGTTGATCAGCGTGGGTATGAGTTCAAGGACAGTCAGGAGATCCATTGCACGCAGATAATCCGCACTGCTGACAAAAATATTGACGCCGTCACCTGAATTTTCCCCTATGGTGAGTTTGAATGCCCTCGACGAGAACGCCTGTGCCGGGATGCCGTTTCCGACAAGGTTTGCGACAATCATGTCCGCCTCAAAGTCCGATTCGACCCGATAGAGCAGGCTCCACTGTTGCGCAATCATTCTGTGTGAACGGTCGTCGCACACAATGAACGTGTCGAGTTGCACGCAGCAGTCGGAACAAACGGGTTTCCCGCACACCGAGCATACCGCGGCGGCGTTCACCCCGGCGTGATTGCCACACTCCAATTCAGAAGATACAATGCTCTTTCCGGTCACGCGTGCCTCTCAACAAGATGGTCTGTCGTCTGGATATAGAATCGTGTAGACACAATGAAGAGGCCGCCAAAGAGTAAAAGCTGTGCCAGGAGGATCGCCAAACCGGGGTGGTCAGACGACGGCGCCATGATAATTTTCTCGTCACCGACATTCATTTTCTCGGCGATAATGGCAAGCAGATTATTCAGAAAATGCATGAGCACAGGAAGGACCATGCTGGCAGACCTATACCGCAGAAATCCCAGGAAGCAGCCGATCGCCATCAATGGGACTGCCTCAAACGGATTCAGGTGAAAAAGCCCGAAGATCATCCCCGCAAGGATTGCTGAAGCCAGCGGTTTCATGGCCCGGCCGAAAGCGCTCTGGATCAATCCCCGAAAGAGGAATTCTTCGACGATCGAAGGCACGAAGGCCACGACGAGGATGACGAACAGCAATTCCGGTATTGATTGAGACTGGACCAGTACTTTCACCATTTCCTCGAGCATCTGGCGAATAGGATCAATCAACTTCCTGAGCGACTCGGGGAGAGCAACGCTATCCTGAAAGTAAATGTATACTTCGAAGATCCTCTGTAATGAAAGCAGGCCGATAACGGCAAACGCAGACTCACGCCATCCGGGAGCACGCAGAGGAAAAATATCACCGTGGCGGATGCTCAGAAGCCGGGCCAGAACAACGGTCGGCACAAAGATGAGAAATATCTGGCCAAGCATCGTAAACAGCCTTATGACTCCGACATTTTCACGGTCAATCTTTGCACCGTGCATCACGAAAAACGTGATGAGACCCCCGCCAATCTGATAGAGAACGAAGATGACGGCAAGACTGAGAAAGGCGAAGAGGATCGGGTGAATGCCCTTCCGTTCGATGAATGGAGTAATCTTCATCCCGGTCGAGAGGTTGTCCTCCGGGAGGGCAGGCAATGTCATTTCTCCAACCTCAGCTTGATCATCGCAGCCAGGAGAGGAATCATCAGTTCGTGGTGACCGGTGAAGCTGTATCCCCGACCGTGGCGCTGCGTAGGCCGCTCAACAACATTCACCTGCGGCCGGTATTGACGGATCATGTCGAAATTCGCCGTTGAAAATCCCCGGGCTTTGTGTCCCAGGTTGCGGGCTACGGTCAGCGCCTTCAGAAACACTTCCGGAAGGATAACCGCCGAGCCCAAGTTGAGGACGACTCCGCCTTTGGTCAGGTCTTTGACCGAAGTCACAAAGATTTTGAAATCCCGGTAGCTCAACTCACCCGTCGCAGCACCATCCATTGTCGGCTGCTGGTGGACGATATCCGTACCGATTGCGGCGTGAACTGTCACCGGCACGCCTGCCTGGTAGCATTCTGCGAGTACGCTCACGGATCTGTTCGGGGCCTTCAAAGCAATGATCTTCTTTGCGAGCGTCTCGGCGTAGCCGTCTGACGAATCTGATCGAGCCTCAATGAGCGCTTTGTTGATGAACTC
>DATDNS010000317.1:0-5398 GCA_036518155.1 Bacteroidota bacterium | reverse complement strand
GTCTCCAGTTCTCCCGAGAATTATCAAAACACGTATATCCTTCGCGTCGGCGGGCAATACACGATGGACCAATGGCAATTCAGAGCCGGCTATCTGTACGACCACTCACCCATCCAGACGCAGTACATTTATCCGCTTCTTCCGGATGCAAACCGGAACGGGCTTAACATCGGTCTCGGGTACAAGATCACGGGGAACCTGAGCGTCGACGTCTCCTATATGTTCCTGAAATTCGACCAGCGAAAAGCGGAAAACACCGTGGCAGGGTTTGACGGAACGTACAATGCCAACGCAAATCTCGCTGGAATCGATTTTGGTTATACCTTTTAGGAGGAGCCCGAACAATGAAACCAATCAAAATTAGTGGAGCAGGTATGAAGAAGCTCACCATCGTCGCTTTGCCATTGGCATTGCTCGCAGTTCTTTTTGCGGATGGCTGCAAGGATAATGCGCCATCGGGCCCAACTCCGGGTCTTGGCAGCGTAACGGTCACCAAATACGTTTCCATCGGGAACAGCCTGACTGCCGGATGGCAATCGAACGGACTGTATGAATCCGCGCAAATCTACAGCTACCCAAACCTCATCGCCGGGCAACTAGTCAAAGCAGGAGCCGGCATCGATGCGTTCAAGCAACCCCTTTGGCGCGACCCGGGCACTCCCGACCCGAACACAGGGTTTGCAAGCCGGCTCCAAATCATCAGCCTCAACGGGCCGGTGATCGCGCCTGCGAACGAGGCGGTAACTGCGGCAGGACCGACAGATGCAGCAACTCTCCCACGCCCATACGACAACTTAGGAATTCCAGGAATTCCTCTTGCGGGATTCATGGATACCACCGGGACGTATCAGGCATCACCGCTCGGCGACAAAGCGATCTTGCGGTGGAATAACCCGGGAAGCCCGTTTCCAAAGAGTGTATTTCTTCAGGTCAAGGCAATGCAGCCGAAGCCGGACCTTATCACGTTCTGGCTGGGTGCGAACGATGTGCTTGGCTTTGCGACCAGCGGCGGCGTGTCTCCCTCGACACCGACGGATCCCGCAATCTTTCAGTTTCTGTACGCACAGGCTCTCGACAGTCTGAGGGCCAATTTCCCGAATGCAAAAATCATCGTTGGCAACATCCCACGAGTTGAAACCGTCCCGTTCTTTACAACAGTGGGGCCTCTGATGGCCGAAGGCATTGCGGGAGCCCGAAAGTTGAGCTCAGCGATCCAGGGTCTTTACTATCAAAAACACACGGACGCGAATGTGGGCACGGGTCTCACACAATTGACGGAGCCATTCCATCCGTTGATCACTCTTAAAGGGATCGCGTACGCCGAACTTCTCGGTCAGCCAACCGGCCAATGGTACCGTGATATCGCAGCGGCAAACCATGTTCCGCTTGCTGCCGTCATTCCCCCGCAGATCGACACGACAAAGCCATTCGGTTTTCATCCACAGAACCCGTGGCCCAATGCACTCGCGCTCGACTCGACCGAACAAGCCATGGCAGAAGCAGCGATCAACTCATTCAACACAACCATCTCAACGGTTGCGGCGTCCAAAGGAGCCGTACTCTTTGATGCCAATGCCCTTCTTGTTGAACTCAATACTTCCGGCTATAATGCGGACGGCAGTCTCCTCACCTCAGAATACATTGCCGGGGGCGCGTTCAGCCTCGACGGCATTCACCCATCAGACCGGGGATACGGTGTCGTTGCGAACGAGATCATCAAGGTCATGAATTCCCGGTTTGGCATGAGTGTACCGCTTGTCGATATCAATTCCTTGCCGGGGATTCCGGCGCCTCTCTCCAAAGTATCGCCTGATCGGGTCCCAGTGATCTCCTACAGCGCCTTCAAAGATTTCGATTGGCTCTTCCGGCAGTCGAACCAATAGTCGTACGTTGGTTGTAAAACGCGACAGCCCGTCAGGCGCAATTGTCTGACGGGCTGTTCTGTCTTACAGGAAGCTTTTTGGCACTATTCCAGTTTGGACAAATCCATCTTCATGATCACCGATGTTCCGTTTTTCCGGATGCGAAAATTGACTTCATCAATGAGGGAGCGGATCAGAAAAATCCCCCGACCACTCTCTTTCAGGAGATTCTCCTCGGCAAGGGGATTTGCCAAACCGGAAGGATCGAAGCCTTTCCCACTATCCTGGACGGTCATTGTGAGAATATGATGCTCGAGCGAGCACGAAATCCTGACCAGTTTCCTGGGGTCGGACTTGTTCCCGTGCAAGATCGCATTATTCACGGCCTCGGTCGTCGCAACGAGAAGACGATACGTTGTCCCGTCATCGAGGTGGGCCTTCTTGTTCACCCTGGCCAGGAATTTCTCAACCTTCGCAATTTCTTTCGGGTTGCTTTTGCACGTCATTTCGCATTTTTCAATTCCATCCTTCCGGCGTGCGGATCCCTTCATGCTTCTCCCTTTGCGTTGTTGCCTGTGAGCGGTTTTCATTTCAAAAGAGCAGATTGACACGGATTGAGACATTGGAGATTGCCGTCGTTGTCCCGGAATCATTCGACGCCATTTCTCTCCAACCATCGAGTACAACTTTCGTTCCATTCACACCGTTCCATTCCACCGCAACGGTCGGTCCGGTCGTCGAAAGCCAGTGGCTCAGGTTCCTCGCAGCACCATTGTAGGCGTATTGATATCGCGAGAACAACCGGTAGCCGATGCAGAGCGACAGATCGTCAAGAGTCCGATATTTCAGTTGCGGCCAGAGTGACTTTTCGACGAAGTAGTCCAGAGGTTTTTCTTTGAAGTCGGACCATTTCAAGAGGCCGCGTTCATACACCCGGAGACCGCCCGCAAAAAGAAACTCAATCCTCCGGGTCAGGTCGATCACCGTCGAATCCGACCAGGATGCCTGTCGGAAGGAAAAACTCTTTACAGATGCCACCTGTTCCTCAAAATCATACACCGTGTAGTTTGCGACCACTTCGCCCGTATTTTCGGACGTCAACCACGACACGGGATGGAGAGAAACCCTCGGGGACAACGAAAGCACCCTGTTCCAGTTGTTGTTGGCACTCTTGCTACGGTCCAGGTAGACCAGATGACTGAGCGTCGCACTGAACTCGAGTCCGACGGTAACGAACCGGTTCAACGTGTGCGTTTCGTCGAGCGAAACCGCCAGCAATAATTCATCACGGTCGTCTGTGTTCAAGGAATCCGGCGTGTCGTAGCGCAGGATGCTGGCCGAGCCATTCAATTGCAGCCGGTCTCTCTCCGAAAATGCACTCAGAATTCTCGTCCACACCGAAGTTCGTTGTGAAGTGTATTCGAGCTGTTTTGCGGATCGAACCTGCTGCTGAATCACCGAGACTGGAATGCCTTCCAGGGCGAAGACCGTGAACCGCTCGTCGCGTTCCTCAAACGCCATCCCCACGTCAGCAAGAAGCCAGTCGAAGAATCCCGATGAAAGAGAAACTGAGCCGTTCAGGACAAGCTCCTGGATTTGCGAATCCAGGGTTATCGAAGACGGGTTGAGGAAATTCTTGTAGACGAAACCGCGATCGATCGTTCGGTTCGAAAGACCTGTGCGGACGATTATGGAAGTGTTCCGCAGCACGGCATAGGTGAGTTCATTGGAAATGTCATACCCCACGGCATCCCTGCGAAAAATATTGTGGTCGACCGCATACAATTGCCGAGTACCGGAGTCAGCGCTTGTATAGAATTCCCTTCTCAGCTTCGAGTAATTGAACACCAGAGAATCCGTACTGCCGGCGCCAAAATCTCTGGCCATGCCAAATCCGACTGATTGCTGTTCCGGCGTCCTTCTCCCAAGAAACGATTTTGTCCATTCTGATTGTAACCTCGCCTGAATTTCCTGAAAATGCAATCCGGAACTTGCGAGGGAGAGATCGAAGGCGGGTCCCCGGTCCTGGACGCTTTCCTGGGCATCGATTTCATAGCCGCCGAGAATGCCGATATCCCACGGTGCCGACGCATAGCCGACCCCCATAAATCCCTGATGCTGGGCCAGTTTTCCGAGGTCTATGGATTGATTGTCAGACACGACGAGTGACGACGTCCTGGCACGGAATTTCCAGTCATTCGCAATCGTTGATTGCAATCCGATGAAACCGTCGTACTGGCCCTGGGTGGCCACTGGATTCGTCCTGATCAGTTTGGAACTCAGTCCCTGGTGAACCTTCAGACTGGTGTTCGAATCGACGACTGCGAATCCGACCATCCCCTTCCAGATGAAGGTATTCAACACTCTTTCAAATCCCATCGCCACAGTGTCTGCGGGAACCACAATCTCCGGCGGCCGAAGCGACTGGCCTTCTACTTGAACGTGGAAAAAAAGAAACACAATTGCAGAGGCCCGCCATACGAATTTTACGAACGCCACCTTGAGGGAATGTTGGGATTCATTATTCAATGGATTCAGTGTGCGAAAACCCTGCGATGGAACGATTCAAGAAACTTCTCGCGGTCAATTGCTACCGCAATCCGTGGTTTGCCTGATGCTGTCGTTTGGAGATCCGCGACTGTCATCCCCCTTGCCAGCATCCCTGCGGATTCCACGCTGACATGTGCCCGGCGGTATTCCGCAAGCGACGGAAGAATTGCTATTGCCATCGCCAACGGGTCGTGGAGATATCCTCCCTCAAACCCCAGCGTGGTCTTGTGATACCGCATGTAATAGCCCGAGAACCTAAGGATGAACGACGACAATTTCGACCGACGCCTCCGGCACATTGTCCGGAGTTCATCCCTCGTGAACACGATTTGCTCCGTAAGATCGAGAGGCACAACGATAACCGGAAGGTTTGCGTTCAACACGATGTTGGCCGCGTGCGGATCCACGAAATAGTTGAATTCAGCCACCGGCCCGGTATTCCCGGGAACGCGAAATGCCCCGCCCATGCTCACGATGCGCTTTACCTTCCTTAACGATCGGGGATACTTCTTCAGAGCCAGGGCGATGTTTGTAAGCGGCCCCAGCGCAACGATCGTCAGTTCTCCGTGGAAGCGATCACAGCATTCGCGAATACAGTCCACTGCATCCCCGGAACGGCGCCGGGGGATCTCCCGCAATTGTTGCTGAGTATTTCCGAGGCCGTCATTTCCGTGGACTTCAGGCGCGGTCACGAGCGGCAGTCTCAGCGGTTTCGCCGCTCCCTGGACAACTGGCGGCCTGTACTCCAGCGTTGCGTGGTCCAGAATGACATTCACGTTGCGGGTGCATTTTTCCACTTCGACGTTTCCCGCAACCGTCGTAATTGCCTCCACACGAATCCCGGGAGAATGAACGGCATACAGGATGGCGAGTGCATCGTCGACACCTGCATCCGTATCAATCAACAGGGGGATGTTTGCCGACCGGGTTTTCACGTTGCCGTTGGGATCACATCGGATCTCGAATACCGGGGACCGAACCCGAGG
>DATDNS010000316.1:0-12358 GCA_036518155.1 Bacteroidota bacterium | reverse complement strand
TCGGAACGAAACCAAAAAACTTGCTATTGAATCGGAGGTATCATCAGAAGTTTCCTGCTTGAGTGTCAGGACGAAAGTCCTCACACCACTTCTTCCCAAACACGTTAACGATGATTGCGCAAAAATTCGAGGCGATCTTTGAGTTTCTCCGTGCTCATCAGCAGCTTGTCCTTCCCAAAAACCGCTTCCTGCTGGTTTGAGAACACAAGTTCGTATTCTTTGCTCATGACGATCGCTTCCTCAGGGCAAACTTCCTCACAGAATCCGCAGAAGATACAGCGGACCATGTTTATTTCAAAGCGAACCGGATATCGCTCTTTTGCCAGTTCGGTTTCGGAGGCCTGGACATCGATCGCCAGAGCCGGACAGACACGCGAACAAAGGCCGCACGCCACGCACCGCTCTACACCGTTTTCCTCAACAAGAACCGGTCGGCCGCGAAATGAATCCGGCGGCGTGAACCGTTGTTCAGGATACTGGATGGTAAATTTCTGCTTGAACATCTGGGAAATCGTTAATTTCATTCCACGCAAAATCTCCGGAATGTAGATCTTTTCCCAAAATCCCAGGTCGCTTTTCCGTATTATCTTCCCGTTTGTTCCCATGGCACCGTAGTCCGGATTAGTTAAGAGCCAACAACACACCGCCCGTCAAGAGAATATTGGCGATTGCAAGCGGCAACATCATTTTCCATCCAAGATTCATCAGCTGGTCGTAGCGGAACCGCGGAATAGTCCATCGAACGACGATGTAAAACATGAGGACAACAAACACTTTTACCACGAACGCCCCGATCTGAAGCAAACCCTGAGTCAACGGAGACAGTCCAAGATGCTCAACAAACGGAATACTCCAGCCGCCGAGAAATAATGTCGTGATGAGCGCACTTGATGTGATCATGTTGGCGTATTCTGACAGAAAGAACAGGCCGAATTTCATACCCGAATACTCCGTATGGTAACCACCGACAAGTTCCGGCTCTGCCTCGGGCAAATCAAACGGAAGACGGTTCGTTTCCGCAAACGACGCAACCATGAAGGTCACAAACCCGATTGGCTGTAAAACGATGTTCCAGGCAGGGAGCCAGCCGCCGAGATAATGAGTCTGCTTGAAAACCACCTGATCCAATCGAAGAGTGCCGGAAATCATTATCACTCCGATGATCGAGAGCCCCATGGACAGTTCATAGCTGATGAGTTGAGCAGATGACCGCAATCCGCCAAGAAGAGAATATTTGCTGTTCGACGACCATCCGGCCAACGTTATTCCGTAGACGCCTATCGACGTCAGCGCGAGAATATACAGCATGCCCACATTTACATCAGCGATCATGAGCTTGATGTGCCTGCCGAAGAGGTCGATGGTGTCTCCAAACGGGATGACGGCAAACGTGCTCAGGGCGATGGAAATCGAAAGTATGGGTGCGAGGTCGTGGATAAACCGATTCGCTGACTTTGGAACGATGTCCTCTTTCATCACCAGCTTCACGACGTCGACAATCGGCTGCAACCAGCCTCCCGGGCCGACTCTGTTCGGTCCAATCCTGTTCTGGATATAGGCGCTGATCTTTCGTTCCAGAAACACCATCACAGCCGCCCCTGTCACAAGCGAAAGGACAACGATCACAATCTTGATGAATGCTTCAATCAAATCCATAGTCTGTCCGCGATTAGGATTGGGCGTGTTGAGACACGGGCGTCGGGGAAGAAAATTCCAGTTTCTTACCGGAAGATCCGATTTTGAGATACGTCAATCCTTTGAAGGCCGGGAGATGTTCGGCGATATCCTTGAAAACTTCATCCGCCGTGTTGTACCTCATTTTTGAACCGAGCGCCGCGGCAATAGCGCTGATGATGCGCCAGGTCGAACGGGCGTCTCGTTTCGTGCCTTTCCCCCATTTGTCATTCTGTGCAGCGAATTTATCCCATCGGCTCATCGACAGTCCATCCATTG
The DNA here is from genome assembly GCA_036518155.1 of Bacteroidota bacterium. Lineage (GTDB taxonomy): Bacteria > Bacteroidota > Ignavibacteria > UBA10030 > UBA10030 > JADGQA01. The sequence goes on along the minus strand of DATDNS010000316.1, from coordinate 10,405 downwards.
CCCGGTCGTTCTCGAGCGTCGTGACAGCAGCCCGTATTCGTTGCAGCATCCCCTGAAAATTCACGAACGTACCGTTCTTCTCTGCGTACAACGAGCTCGACAATACAATATCCGCGATCTCAGTCGTCTCGTTGCGTTCGGCCGAATGCACGATGAGCAGCTGCAGATTGGCGAGGATTTTGGCGATTGCCGGATCGGCGGCAATGTTGTCATCCAGGACATACAACGCCTTGATCGATCCTTCGCCAATACCCTTGATGATTCCATCAAGGCCAAGTCCGCCCTCTGTAGGTCTGACGCCGACGTGCTGAGCGCCTAGAGCATTGGGTGTTTTGTCGGCACGGATCAGGAGGTCATCTTCGTCCCCTTCCTTGACGTGACGAACGAAGTCGATGTTCTTTGCTCCGAGCGTTTCTCTCATGAAACGCTGGAAAACGTAGTTGTCTTCATTTGTTGCGTAGGCGGACCCCAATCCCGCAATTTCCGTCTTCTTGAAGGCACGCAGTTCCGATACGACCTTTGAAATCGCTTCGTCCCAGCCAACGTCGACAAGAGTCCCCTCTTTTCGAAGCATCGGACCATTCAACCTCTTCGGGCCGTTCACGTGCTTGAATGTCGAGAGTCGGCCGTGGTCGCACATCCAGTATGAGTTGACATCGTCGTTCTTCCGGGGAGTGAGACGGAGGATGTCGTTGTTCCGCACCCAAATATTCATATTGCAGCCGCGTGCACATCCGGGACATACACTCTCTGTTGACGACAATTCCCACACTCTGGCCTTGAACCGAAAATCCCGGCTTGTGAGCGCTCCCACAGGGCACAACTCGATGACGTTCATCGAATACGGATTGTCAAGCTGTGTTCCCGGGAATGTGGCCAGCACGACATGGTTTCCCCGTTCGGTGAAGGTCAACACCGGCTGATGGGCAATCTCATCCGAGAAGCGAATACATCGCGAACACATAATGCACCGTTCGACGTCGAGCATGACGTTTGGTCCAAGCTCGACACGCTTCGGTTTGTGGACTTTGTCTTCTTCAAAGCGACTGTATCCGATACTGTATTTATAGGCATAATCCTGCAGCTTGCATTCCCCCGCTTCATCGCAAATGGGACAGTCGAGGGGATGGTTGATGAGGAGGAATTCCATTACTGCATTTCGTGCCTTAATGACTTTTTCACTGGTCGTCCGGACAACCATTCCTTCGGCGACTTGTGTAGCGCAGGCGATCGCCAGTTTCGGCATTTTTTCGATTTCGACCAGGCACATCCTGCAATTGCCGGACACCGAGAGTTTCGGATGCCAGCAAAAATGAGGAATGTGAATCCCGTTTTTCCGCGCCGCTTCGATGACGGTGAGCTTCGGATCTACCTCAAACTGATTGCCGTCTATCGTAATTTTCGCCATAAGTGTACTGTCCGGTAACGATGAGTATTGTCTTAGTTCCCGATCTTCCTGTACGCATCGAGAGCAATTCCGAGCAATTTTACGGATTGCTTCAAATCTTCGCCCTTTAGCATGAACGCCAAACGGACTTCATTGATTCCTTTTCCCGGCGTTCCGTAGAATCCCTGGCCGGGTGCCACGAGAACCGTCTCGCGCTTGTGCTCAAACTCCTCGATCATCCATTTCGAAAATCGCTCCGCATCATTGACCGGCAATCCAATGACGATGTAAAAAGCTCCTTCGGGTTTGTAATATTGCACGCCGGGAATTTGCGATAACCCTTCATAGACGACATCACGTCTCTTCCGAAATTCTTCAACGATCGGCGTAGTGTAGGGCAACGGATCGTTGAGAAGCGGTGCAACGGCTACTTGTTCAATCGTCGCAACAGACAACCGGGCCTGACCAAATTTCAACGCGCTTGCGATAACATCCGCGTTGTGGCTTGCGATGACTCCGATTCGCGCGCCGCAGACGTTGAACCGTTTGGAACAACTGTCGACCACAATTGCCTGACCGGCAATTTCGGGAAATTCTGTTATCCCGACTGCCCTCGTTTCGTATGCAAATTCGCGGTACACCTCGTCGGAAATGACGAACAACTTGTGACGCTTAGCAACGTCGACCACCCGTTGAACTTCTTCACGGCTGTAGATTGCGCCGGTGGGATTGGAAGGAGTGTTGATCAACAGCGCCTTTGTCCTCGTCGTGACGAACGATTCGATGACTTTTGCCGAGGGCAAGTGGAACCCGTTTTGGATCGACAACGGGACGGGACGGAGGTTCACGTTCGCGATCGTTGCAAACCCATTGTAATTTGTGTAGAATGGCTCGAAGACAATAATTTCATCGCCGGCGTCGCACACAGCGATCATTGCCATGATGATTGCCTCCGAACCGCCGGTGGTGACGATCATCTCCTTTTCATCAAACTCAATTCCAACATTGCGAAAATATGATTTCCATCCGGACAAGGCCGGCGCAAGACCGTTCGAAGGAGCGTAGGCGATGGTTTTTTGGTCGAAGTTGCGCAGCGCTTCGAATACTGCCGGCGACGTCGGCAAATCCGGCTGGCCGATATTCAAGTGGTAGACCTTTATCCCTGTTTTCTTGCGCACCTCTGCGCTTCCCGCCAGCTTCCTGATGGGAGACCCTTGCATCTCGCGGGCCCTTCTTGAGACGGCCAGTGAGTTTGCAGCTTCGACATCCGAGATCGTTTCCATAGTCGTCATACGTGAAGGGTGTTGATTGTCCTGCTTCCTCCTGCTAGGAATTCACGTTCTAGGTTTCTTCCGGTTTGAAAACCACGGAAGAATACTGTTCCTTCTTCAGAACGTCATTGGCAACTTCATTGACTGCATCGACTGTGACAGCCTCGACGTGATGCATGATCGAATCCATCGTGTTGAATTCACCGAAGTACAGCTCTGATGAACCCAGCCTCATCATCCTGTTCGGGATGCTTTCGAGACCCAGCATCATTCCTCCCTTGAGCTGGGCTTTCGTTCGCTCCAGCTCCGCTTTCGTCACACCGCGGTCAAGGATTTTCCTGAATTCTTTCCATATCAGTGAAATCGAATCTTCAATATGCCTGGTATCCGTCCCGATATAGGCACCGAAGGTGCCTGTATCGCTCATCATGTTGGCAAAACTGTAAACGTTATAGGCAAACCCGTACTTTTCCCGGATGTTCTGGAACAGGCGGGAACTCATCCCGTCTCCCAGCAACGAATTCAACACCATCAAGGCATAGCGCTGTTTGTGGTTCATGCTATATCCGACTGTACCCAGACAGACGTGAGCCTGCTGGATCGGTTTGCGATATTCGTTGTGTTTGGCTTTCTGCGCCGTTGGACGTGTGCGCGTGCCACTTATTCCGTTGATCACCACCTGGTCCCGATAGGAACGTTTGACGAGTTCGACAATGGATTTATGGTCCACGTTCCCTGCTGCCGCAACAATTGTTTTTGACGGAACATAGCCGTGTTTCAAGTACTTGGTAAGGTCGTTGCGTCGAAACGATCGCAGATTCTTTTCATTGCCGATGACAGGAAAGCCCAGTGGGTGGGAACCGAATATTGACTTTTCAAAATAATCGTGGATAATATCATCCGGGTCATCTTCCGCATTCTTCAATTCTTCAATGACCACGCCCTTCTCTTTCTCAATCTCCTTTTCCGGAAACGTCGCGTTCTGCACAATGTCCGCCAGGACGTCAATCGCCAGTGGAGTGAATTCGTCTAGGACACGGGCATAGAAACACGTGTGTTCCTTCCCTGTGAACGCGTTCAGATACCCCCCAACGGATTCCAGACTCTGCGCGATATCCCGAACGGATCTCCGTTTCGTCCCTTTGAAGGCCATGTGCTCGATAAAGTGAGCTATGCCGTTGTTCTGTTCGCTTTCGTCACGTGATCCGACATCCACCCAGATGCCGACAGATACCGAGCGGACGTGGGGAATTTCTTCGGATATGACCCGGACACCGTCGGGAAGGATGGTCTTCTTGTAGGTGGATTGGAGCTTGCTGGGAGAGGGGCTACCGAGCTTTCCGGCCGATTTCAATTTTCCGTCGACACTTGATAATGATTGATTTTGGGTGTCACGAGATTCCACCCCCGCGTAAAACCGGCAACAAAACGGTCGTACGTGCAAAAAAGATACTCGAATTTTGATGGAGAGTCAAGGTAAGGCAGGAACTTGCGTTCTGATCGTGAAATCGAATTCTGCTATCGGAGAAATACCGATACAACAGAAGACCTCAGGTGTTTTTTTCCTGAAGCATGGACCAGATTTTCGTCACCACCATATCGATGGCAACCAGGTTTTCCGCTCCCCTTGGAATGATAATGTCCGCCCAGTGTTTGCTCGGTTCAACAAATTCAAGGTGCATGGGCTTTACCGTGTTGAGGTACTGCGTCATGACAGAATCCACGGAGCGTCCGCGTTCCAGCATGTCTCTGCGAATTCTTCTGATCAGTCGTTCATCGTCATCCGTATCGACATAGATCCTGATGTCCATGAGTTCACGCAGAGCTTTTTCAACGAAAATCAGAATGCCGTCGACGATAATGATTTCTTTCGGCTGAATGATGTTCGTATCCTTCAGACGACGATGTGTGGTAAAATTATAGATCGGCTGTGATACTTCCTTTCCTTCCCTGAGCAGTCTTAAGTGTTGGACCAGCAGATTTGTTTCGAGCGAATCCGGATGGTCGAAGTTGATTTTGTCCGGAGTCAGTCCGCCGTGTTCTGAAAGATCCTTGTAGTAGGAGTCGTGTTGAATAACCACAACGCGGCTTCGGTCGAGATGCTCAAGGATCTTATTCGTCACGGAAGTCTTGCCCGACCCGGATCCGCCAGACACGCCGATTACGAGTGATTTCATGTCAATTCTCAAAGGTATTGCTGTGAGGTTCATCAATATAGGCGGAACTGTATGCATATTCAATTTCGCTTCATTGATTAAGACGGCTTATTTTGCCATTATGTTGATACATAACATTCAACACCTACTTTCCAAACTTTTCCGGATTCTCAAATTTGAGTCCTTTTTCTTTTTTTGCCACTATTTTCCTTTCTGCTTGCACTTTCTACTATGTAACAGTGCAACTTGCTCTCTTCCTTGGACTCAAACGGCTCAAGGGCCCCTCGGGAAAGGATCGGCCTTTCGTATCGGTCATCGTTGCAGCCCGCAACGAGCAACACCATTTGCAGCTGCTTCTTGATTCGTTGATGAACCAGACTTATCCGGATTACGAAGTGATCATCGTAAACGACCGATCGACCGATGCGACGCGCGACATCGTTGAGGCAAATCAACGAGTACAGGAGCGTCTCAAGCTGGTCAATATCACGTTTCTTCCCGTTGACTTGCCCCCGAAAAAGAATGCTTTGAAGGTCGGGATTCTTGCAAGCAAGGGGCACATCCTCTGTTTTACGGACGCCGATTGCATCCCGACCGCAAACTGGATCGCAACACTGGTTTCCTATTTTGACAGTCAGACTGGGCTCGTGGCAGGCTACTCACCGTACGACGCCAGTCTGCTTCCGGCCGGGCAACAATCGGGCGCTTTGGCGGGTCTTCTCCACAGATTCGTTGCAGCCGAAGAAATCAAAGGTGCACTGTGGTCGGCAGGAAGTATAGGTTTTGAGATGGCGTGGCTTTGTACCGGCAGGAATCTCGCATATCGACGAAGAGTCTTTGATGAAGTTGGAGGCTACGGCGCGATCAAGAAGTCAGTCAGCGGCGATGATGATTTGTTCATTCAACTCGTCCGGAGGCGCACCAGGTGGAAGATTCGCTATGCCATTGCCGCGGAGAGTTTTGTCAGGACTTCGCCTCCCGCAACGTTTGGTGAGTTCGTCCAGCAACGCACGAGGCATTTCTCAGCCGGCAAATTCTTCACGTTGCCGATGAAAGTATTTTTTGCAGTATTCCACGCTTCGAATTTGACCATTTTTCTTGGATTGTTCTCCGTCTTCCTTTCGATCGAAATGCTTTTACCGGCGGCCGTGGCAATCGTTCTCAAGACCGCAGCTGACTATCTCCTCTTCAGCGAGGGAAGAAAGCGATTCACTGCAAGTAACGCCTCCAGTCTCGTTCGACCGTTGAATTTCCTTTTGACGGAAATACTCTACATTTTGTACAACACATGTATCGGACCTCTGGGATTTGTAAAAGACTTCGAATGGAAACCGGAAAAGAGAACATAGTCCCGGGAACGAGAACGCCTGCATCGCGAACCTTCAGGACTCTGATGTTTGTGGGAAGAATCCTTGTCGCTGCCGGCGTCCTGTACATGGTCCTGCAAATGGTGAGTGTCGAGAAGGTCGTCGTAGCTTTGCGCACGGCCTCACTCCCCTATATTGTTGCCGGCGCAAGCCTGCTTGTCGCCAATATTGGCACGCGGGTGATGAAATGGCGCTCCATGCTGCGCATTGTCAGAGATGAATCGACGTGGTGGGAATCGTTCACTTCGGTATTACTCGGGATCACCCTTGGATCGTTTACTCCGGGACAATTGGGCGAGCTTGGCGGCCGATCGATGCGTGTCAATCATTCGAAGTCATCCCACGTGGTCGGCTTGACGCTCGTGGACAGGACGCAGGTTTTCCTGGTCCTGGCGATGACCGGCGCGCTGAGCTATCCATTCTTCCTCACGAACAACGTCCCGCTGGCGCTTTTTGCGGGAACAGGCTGTGCGGCGCTGTGTGTTTATCTCTATTTCCGGATTGACCTCATCAAGCGGTTTGCGGACAAAATCAATCTCAAGATCCTTCGGCACGAATGGATTGACGGAATCATCGAATCATTCACGTTTATCGGCCGTGACCATTTTCTTTCGACCCTCCTCTACTCCCTCGGGTTCTATGTTGTCATCTTGCTGCAGATGTATTTTCTCCTGAATGCATTTGTTGCCGTTTCCCTCTGGCGTGTATTTCTCGGATTTTCAGCGATGATGTTCTTCAAATCATTGGTAAATATTTCGATCAGCGATATCGGAATACGGGAGGCCAGCACGGTCTACTTCTTCTCGCTTCTTGGTGTCCCTGATGCCGCCGCTTTGAGCGCCTCCGTTCTTATGTTCGCCATTAATATCATTATCCCCAGTCTGTTTGGAATTCTCTTTCTGCCGAAGCTCCGGCGATGGGCGGGCCTTTCCAAGAATCTGACATAACGTTCCGGACCCCTTCGATGTTTATCACCTTGCTTATCGCCGCCCTTGTCGCTTCAACCTTGTACTACGTTTTCTTTTTTGTCCGCGTTCAGATCGGATTGAAGCGTCTGCGTCCTCCCGTCCAATCCCCCGGCGATGCATCATTTGTCAGTGTCGTTGTCGCCGCCCGAAACGAGGAATCGACAATTGCGGGATGTGTCGGGAGAATACTGAACCAGCAATACAATCCGGGTCTGGAACTCATTGTCGTGAACGACAACTCCTCGGACGCGACAGAATCCATCCTTCGCAAGATCGCTGACGAAAGACCGAACCTCCGCATCGTTACACTCGCGAACGACCGGGAAGCGGGTTCTGGTGGAAAACCTGTGGCCATTTCTGCGGGGGTAGATGCGGCACGAGGAGATATTGTTGCCACGACAGATGCTGATTGCGTGGTGCCTCCCACGTGGGTGCGGACCATGGTCAACTATCTCGAACCCGGTGTCGCACTGGTGTCGGGACCTGTGCGCGAAGAGACCGATGAGGCGTTCATATCCCGGATTGGACATCTGGAACTCCTGGGACTCATCACCACGGCAGCCGGACTCATCGGGGCAAACCACCCGATTATCTGCAACGGTGCGAACCTTGCCTACAGAAAATCTGCATTTCTCGCCGCGCTCGGTGATACGAGAAACCAAGGCTGGTGTGATGACGACACGCTGATGCAACGCATCCACGTGAAGAGACTTGGGAAAATCGTCTTTGCCGCATCGCCTGATGCGGTGGTGACCACATCGTCTAAATCCTCCATCACCGGGTTTTGGAAGCAGCGGCTGCGTTGGTCCGCGATGGGCGGACATCACGAACAATCCACTACTCTCATTTCCGTCGTTGGCCTCTACGTGTTCTTCGTCCTTCTCCTTGCCGTACTTGTGCTCAGTCTTTCCTTCCCCGAACTTTGCATTTGGTTCGTGCTTTCCCTTGCTGTGAAAATTGTTGTCGACTACACTACCCTTGCTGCAGGCGCCAGGTTGCTTCTCGATTTTGTCTCGATCCCCGTCTTCCTCGTTGCACAGCTTTTCCATGTTCCGTATATTGTTGTCACTGCTGCCCTTGGTCAACTTGCGCCGCTCAACTGGAAAGGACGAAGACTCAACTCATAATGGATTTCTCCGCACGCGTGTTTCACTTGCTCTTCCCATCTGCACTCTTCAGAGCCCACGATGAAAGCGTTCATTTGACGTTCGATGACGGCCCCCATCCGGTGGCGACGCCAAAAGTTCTGGATATCCTGCGAAAGTTCGACATCCGTGCAACGTTCTTTCTTGTTGGACGCCAGGTCCAACAATTACCCGAACTGACCAGGCAGATCGCCGCCGAACAGCATCGCCTTGGGAACCACTCCTTCAGTCACGTGAACTTTGTCCGTCGAACGAAAGACACAATCCGGGCCGAGATTACGCGAACGAACGACATCATCTGTGCGAATGCGGGGATCACACCCACATTGTTCCGCCCCCCCTTCGGCTTCTACGATTATCGGACTGTCCGTGTTGTTCGGTCGCTGGGGATGGAGCTTGTTCATTGGACAAACGATATACGAGATTACAAGGCCGCCGGCAGAACTCGCCGGATAACCAGGAATATCCATCAAATAGGCAATGGCTCGATAGTGCTTCTCCACGACAATGCGTTGACGGCAGAGCATATCAACACTTTTCTCCCCGACTTTATCCAGAGGCTTCGTGATCGTGATGTTTCGTTCGCTTCTCTCCGCTGACCATGCCTGATAACGACCTTCTCATTTTCCTCGCTCTGTATCTTGCGCAAGTGGGGGTGTTTGTCTACGGGCTTTACCGTACAAAGGACAGAACGATGCCGGCGGCAGACATCTTTGTCTCTGTTGTGATTGCCGCAAGAGATGAGGAAGAAAATCTTCCGCATTGCCTCGAATCACTGTCGCATCAATCCTACCCGGCCAGCAAATTTGAGATCATTCTGGCAAACGATAATTCGACTGATGGAACATCGGCCGTTTGCGACCGCTTCGCGCGCGAGCATCCCAATTTTTCTTCCTTTGTTGCACGCAATGAAGAGGGGCTACCCGGAAAGCCAAATGCCCTGGCTCAGGCCATTGAGAAAGCACGCGGTGAAGTGATCCTCATTACCGATGCCGACTGCGTTGTCCCGGCAACATGGATCGAATTCACCGCCAGACGCTTTTCCGACGATGTGGGCCTGGTCGGCGGAATCACACTGCAGCGTGCAAACAATGCATTTGAAGGAATGCAGTCCTTGGATTGGGCGTATATCCTTGGAATCGCTGCATCGTCCGCAGCACTTGGCAACCCGCTCGGCAGCATCGGCAACAACCTGTCGTTCCGGAAAAAAGCTTATGAGCAAGTCGGCGGCTACAAGAACATCAAGTTCAGCGTTACGGAAGACTATACACTTGTTCAGGCCATTCTCAGAACACGAAAGTGGAATTTCCTTTACCCGATTGACGAGAACACACTCGTCGAGAGCCGGCCTTGTCCCACCTTCAGGTCTCTTCTGCAGCAGAAGCATCGCTGGGGAAAAGGTGGACTCGACATGAAAGTCTGGGGATTGCTTATCATGGCGATTGGATTTTCCCTGCACGCGGCACTGTTGTGGCATTTTGTGTGGTTCAGTATCGCATCGACAGCCGCCGTCCTTCTTGTCAAGTTTATCGCCGACTATGCATTCCTGTATCAAATTCTCATCCGATTGAAAAGAACGGAAGAATTGAAGTATTTCTATTGGTTTGAACTTTACTACACGTGCTATGTACTGTTCCTCCCTTTTCTTGTCTTCTTTGGCGGGAATGTCATCTGGAAGGGCCGACGGTATTGAACTACGTCAACGAATTGATCTGGGCCCTCCCGTTCCTGATGTACGCTGAGACCCACTATCGCTTCAAGTACCTTCCGAGTTATCTCCGCAAACCGGAGCCCGAATTGATCGCCGATGCTCCGCACAGGATCGACCCGGGCTCCGATATTCCGCTTTTGATCCTCGCCAAAGACGCTGACAAGTTCCCTGCGAAAATCGTGGCGCTTCAGGTCCGATTTCTTCAAAACGGTGTTGTGACCCGCGACGTGCACTTGATCGAGAAACACATTCTCCTGAAGGACACGTTCTGGTGGAAGATCTTCACGCTCGAGCGGGGACAACTGCGGGGTTGGCTGGAACTCGATGTCATCATGACTCTGGAGACACGCAGCGGCACAAAAACATACCGGGCCGACAACCATCGCACATCTTCTCATTT
>DATDNS010000315.1:0-3387 GCA_036518155.1 Bacteroidota bacterium | reverse complement strand
CGACTCGTCCGAAGTTGTCGTGTGTCGCTGGAAGGAGCTGGGCTTGTACACGGACGGGAGAAAAGTGCTCGACGTGGATCCCCAGGTTCTCCTTCAGCCTTTTGAGAGCTTTCTGCGTGATTACAACGTGCACTATATCGTCACTGTCGTTTCGAGAGGGGGGTTGCGCGAATACGAGCAGCTCTTCGCGCAATCGACCAGATATGCATTCCACGCAATCTGCCGGATTGCGAATGTCGAAATCGTGAAGGTTGAGAAATCCCGGGATCTGAATGAACCTGTTGCCTCGGACGAGGATTCGAGTGAAACCGGTGTGCGTGCAAGGTTTCGGAGGGCGATCATGCTGCTCGAACACGCACAGCCGGACGAGTGCGAGCGAATCCTGAGCAGCCTGCCAACCCGTGTACGCAGACAGGCGCCGGTGATCATGAATATCGGCGTCGCAAAGGAATTTGAGGGAGAACTGGACCAGGCAAACGGTATCTTCACGCAATTCCGGACTCGACAGCAGGCGGGGTCATTTGTCCAGCAATCGTGGTACCATTTGGAAATCATCTCGAAACTGAAAGGCCTGTCGCTCGCTCAATCTGCCGCCGAACGCGCGCAGGACCTCCATTTCGTTGCTGCGTACTACTGGGCATTGGGATATCAAAACCAATCCCTGTTGACGCTCGATCGGTCCATCGCGGCGGACTCGACATTCTTTCCGTCAATGATATTCCGGTCAATCTACTCGCTTCAGAACGGCGATACCGCAAAATCGGAGTATTACCTCGAACGATCGCGGCGTCTGGATCCGACCAACACACTGGTCGTATCGATGTCGACGATTCTCGGCAATCTCAAGGCTCTTCACAAGCCTCGTGACGTGCAAACGGCGATCTCGATGCGCGTTGAAATTGCACATCAGCTGCTGGCGATGGGAATGCTGGAGAATGCCATTGATGAACTGCTGACGATCGTCCAAATGGACCCGTCGAATCAACTGTGTCTTCGCGAACTCGCCGGCGTGTATGACCGGAAAGGAAGATATGCGCCGGAGTTGCGCTATCTCCGGAAGCTGGCAGATTTGAACCCGCAGGATTTGGCACTCAAAGGGGAAGTCAACGATTTGCTGAACCGCTGGTAGAGGTCGATCTACGCGGGATGCTGTTCTTTCGGTGCCAGGGGAAGCGTGATGACGACGGTCGTCCGTTTTCCGTGTTCACTTTCAACCGTCATCGATCCTCCGTGAACTTCCACAAGCTTCTTGGCGACGCTCAAACCCAGACCGGACCCCTGCTGTTCGTAGATCTTCCGTTCGAACTGTTTGTAGGCCCCGATCTCGGCGATCTGATGCGGGGTCATCCCGCGGCCGTGATCGGTAACCGTCAGAACATATTTTTGTCCGTCAGGCTGGGCATGGACGTGGATGCGTGAGCCCTTCTTCGAATACCGCAAGGCGTTGTCGAATACTTCTTCGAAGATCTTCGTGAAATAATCGGGAGAAATCGCGAGATTCGCGGTCTCGACGTGGAGATCGAGGTCGAATGAACGGGCCGATTCGTACGTTTTCTGCGTCGCGACGGAATCCACAATCATCGCGACGTCCTCCGCGCAGTTCCGTTTCAGAGAGGCAATTTTCGAGACATCGGTTTCCAGGATTTCGAGCTGGGCGTAGATCAGGAAGTTTTCGACAAGTCTGTTGAGTCGTTTGGCGTTCTTGTAAATCCGCTCGGACATTTGCGCCACTTCGGTGGGCTCCAGTTCCCCGTACTGCTTGCGCAGAATGTCGGCATATCCCAGGATGCCGTTCAGGGGTGTGCGGAGCTCGTGGGGAATGGACGTGCTGAGTTGGGCCCTGAGCTCATTCAGCCTTTGTTCCGCTTGCTGCATAAGCACGTGACGCTTCTGAAGCTGACTGTTGACGGCAGCGATGATTTCAGCGGCGGTAAACGGTTTGGTCAGGTAATCGTCAGCGCCAAGTTCCATGCCCTGGCGCATCGCACTTCGACCCGGTTCGGCAGTGATGAGGATGAACGGAGTTCCGGTGGTCATTGGATCGTTGCGGATGACGGCCAGCATTTCGTAGCCGCTGACGAGCTCCATGCGCACATCACAAATAATCACATCGGGCATCTCCGCCCGGGCGATCTTGATCCCTTCGGCGCCGTTGACAGCGCTGAGGGTCTCAAACCCGTTCTTCCTCAGATTAACGAGGATTGTCTCGCGTATCGAAGGCTCGTCGTCGATAACCAGTATTTTTGCCATATCCTAAGGTGCTTACACTCGTTCGTGGTTCCGAAGTTCAAGGATGCACAACGGGGCATGCCTCAGCGGTTGCTTCTTGAGGGGCGCTGCGTCAACCAATGTAAGTTATGAAAAGCGTTTCGTGTTTACAAGTCTTTTCTGTCCACGGCGGCATTGATTCGTCAGTGTGCCATCGTGCTTATTGGCTCGCGGCTCTCCTTTGTAAAGGACATCGCGAAAAAAAACAGGGCGAGCACTCCGTACGCGAATGTGAATTGCATGGGGATCTGTCGGAGAAGTCCGGTGAGAGTCCACGGAAGGTACATGACCCCGTCGGGCATGGCTGAATGGACGATCCCGAAAAATGAGAGCACGGCAAGACAACAAAGATACACTGCCGATACTCTCAGCCTCCGATCGATGAGTTCCGCCACAAAGGCACCCCAAAGCATCGCCGTAATGATGAACCCGTTCCCGAGCGCCACGGTCACGAGGAGTTCCGGGAGAGATTTCCCGGGAACTGCCATGAGCTTTTGGAATGTCTCGGGCAAAACAGCGTCAGGGTTTCCAAGCTTGATGGCAAGAAGCCGCGCAATCGTCGGGAAAAAGGCGAAGGCGACGGCGGGCGCGTGACGTGCCGGACAAGCCTGAAACGACTGCACGATAATATCGAGAGCGACAAAGACGAGGATCGGTGCGAGGACTGCCCGTGGAATGAGTTCGACGATGAATGAAACGTACCCGAGAATTCCCCCGAGCCCAATAAAGATGCCGGTCAAAAGCGTATACCCCGCGCGGGAGCCCATGTGCTTGTATGCCGGCTGCCCGATGTACGGTGTCGATTGGGCAACGCCGCCGCACACACCTGCAACGAGTGTGGCAACAGCTTCGGTCAGAAGAATCGAACGGGTATTGTAGTCGTCGCCAGCGACCCGGGCGCTTTCCGTGACGTTGATTCCTCCGACGACTGTCAGGATTCCAAACGGAATGGAAATCGGGAGATACTTCAGAGCGTGCGTGATACCTTGCGTAAAATCAAGTGTGGGGGTAGGGAGTCCAAAATGGAGGTCAAGCGGTGGGGCGCCTGCGTACGTGCCGCCGACGATCCCGGTGGGTCCAAGGAGATAATAAAGAAGCGTCCCCACTGCCACCGAAGCA
>DATDNS010000314.1:0-2131 GCA_036518155.1 Bacteroidota bacterium | reverse complement strand
ATTGCTTCGGATGACGCCGACCCGGGTTTTGATGGGATAGCCGTCGTCTGTGTAGTTGGTGGCGCGGATGATCGTAACATCAAGTTCGCGCACGCCGAAATCGCGCGCTGTCTTCCCGTCGGCCTGCGTTCCAGTCAACTGCTGCACCTCCACCGCTTCTGTCTCCATACTTCCTCCCTCCCCATCGTTGTTGTCGACAGGGTTCCTCGCCGCACCGCAGGCGGGACAGTTTCCGGCCGAGTGAATTCACGAAGCCCGGTTGATCATCCATTAAAAGAACAAGGTCTAACGCTTTTTTAAGATACTATAAGGCAAAGGAAAAGTAAAGGGCAGGGCAGAAAACATTGGTGGGAACAAGGAAGATGCTGGAAATCTCGATTCAGGAGGAAATTGAGCCGAATCAAAGGCCAAAGAGCCCGGGGAAACCTATCTCGAAGAATCAGCGGTTGCAGGAAGCTTCGAGTTCATCCCGGAGTTCAACTGTTGTCTGAGCACATACGCAAATACGCCATATGCCCGAACGGCCTGCGATTGCGCGTGAACCGTTCCGATCTCGTCGACGCCGTATCCCATTTCACCTCCATTCGGACTCCATCCATTCCTGATCGCATCATCTGTAAGACGATGGAGGGTGACTGTCGCCGTTCCGTGGTGGTTTGTCCAAACGTGTTCGAGCATTCTTGCGATCTTCCCCGGAACATCCGACAATTGGCCGGGTGCGATCTCATACGCATCAACGATAAAATTGACGAAGGCGCCATTCCCATCCATGCGGATCTGGTAATAATCCTGTCCGTCGACCCATCCGTTGGCAGGATCCATAATCCGTTTTGCCGTCGCAACGGCGATTTCTTTGTATTTCGTGTTGCCCGTCATCTTGTATAATGATGCCCCAATCGAGCAGCATCCGGCTCCCATCCACGGAAATTGTCCTCCGACAAATGTGGGACCTTCTTTTGGAACCCATACGCCGTTTCCCTTGTAGAAGAGTTTTTCAATCCCCGGATACTTCGAGTCCCCGTCCCAAACGAGGATGGCATCGTTATAAAATTGCCTGTCACCGGTTGCTTCATAAAGCCAGCACGCGACGGACGCCATGAGGTCCATGTTCGTGTTTGTAAAGATCAAATCATTGATTGTTGCCGTGGACGGCCAGCTGTACCAGCTCCAGAATCCTTCGTGGTGTGAAAGCCTGCCTTCCGCCTTCGCCTCGAGGTATCGCTGCTTCGCATCCTCAACCCAGGCCGCGTTGGTCTTGCCAGTGAATTTCCACCAATACATTTCTGCGAGACAAACCCACGCCCTGTCGTCCACCCACGTGCCATTTTCCATTGCGGTGAGCTTGTGGATATTTGCAAATGCATAGAGAAGACTCTGGTCCCCGGTGGCTGCGAACAAATAAGCGTCCCCGATCGCTCCGTTCGCGCCTTGCCAGCCCGGCGTATAAACCTGCCGGAACAGTTTGTCGATTGCGTACGCGCGCTGGACCGTTTGGTCGTAAAGCTGTCTGACTGACGATTGCCCCGTCTCCGGCCCTGACTTCGATTGAGACGGCTTATCGCCAGACTCAGGCGTTCCGGCGACGAAGACGTAATACAGCAACGCAAGCACGAAGAGAATTCCAACACCCCCTAATCCAGCGTACAGCTTGCTGGCGGGCTTGCCCGTCGAGAACGACTGGCCTTCGACACGTTCCGAGTGTGCGTCCGGGACGGATAAGGAAATGCGATGTTGAGGCGGATATAATTTCTTATGTTTTCTTGACATAGACTGAGAATTCAAGCACATACTAAGAAAAAATTGCGAATCCTGCTCGACAGCGTTCTTTCCTTAAAGGCGCGAGTCTCATCACAGAGTTCCCCTGACACGAAGGTCCAGGGTGATTGTGCCGGATGCTTTTTCGAATTTGGGAATAAACTTCCTTTGACTATTCCCAATTCTTTGCAGAATATTTTCGTATTTTTCGATTGTCCATTCACTCACCGAACATCCGTTCCCATGCAAATTGGCATAGTCGGCCTTCCCTTCTCAGGCAAATCGACCCTGTATCAGACTATTACGAAAACACATCTCGATCCCTCCGCCCTTTCGAAGGCAGAGGCCCATCACGCAATCGTAAAAATTCCCGATC
>DATDNS010000313.1:0-4175 GCA_036518155.1 Bacteroidota bacterium | reverse complement strand
AAACAGGAAGAATCTGAGCGCTTCGGTGATCCTTGCCCCGGCAGGAAGGCCAAGAACGCCGCCGATACAATAATCGATGGCGGGACCAAGAAGAACGTATGCTGCAATCCAGGCAATACCGGCTACCGCGAGGACAGCGTTCCGGTTTTTCATGACTGTGCTGCAGCGAATTCCCGTGCGATGATTTCTTTCAGGATCTCGACACTTGGTACACCTCCCTGGGAGACCACCTTGCCATCAATCACAAGTCCGGGTGTGTGCATCAAGCCAAATGAAGCAATTTCTTTGACATCCTGAACCTTTTCCACATCTGCACGGACCCTGAGTTCATCCAGAGCTTCGAGCGTCCGTCGTTCCAATGTCTTGCAGTTCGTGCAGCCTGATCCGAGTACCTTGATAGTCATTTGTGTATTCCTTTGTCGTGTGTTTGCGCGAGTCGCGTCTTCATTGCAGGTGGTATTGCGATTTCACTGGCTCCTGGGTTACAATTTGCTTACGGCTTGCGTAGCAATCAACTCCATTATCATACAGACTGCCGAAGTGGGACACGCGGTCGTGAATTCCGACGATCGATTCATTGATTCATTGCCGATAGAAGAACGATCGACTGTCTTGAATCCTTTCTTCCGGAAGAATCCCTCCGCGGTTTCCGTCAGCAAAACGATGCGCTTGATGTTGCGTTCGCGTGCAAGCACAATCATGGAATCAACGATTCCATCGCCGATCCCTTTGTTCTGAATCTGCGGCGGAACTGCAACGGAACGCAAGAGAGCATCATCACCGTAGAATTCGAACCCGGCAATCCCGAGTAGGTTCCCCTTTTCCTCGGCGAGATAAAACGTTGTCGTTCCGTTCCCGATGGACTCCGTCGGCAAGGCGACCGATTCGAGGAGCGTGCGAATTGCAGTTTTGTCGGAGTCTTCCGCTTTTCGCAAGATCATTTGTTTTGTCACGTCCGACGTTCTCACGGTCTCCTCAATTCTTTGGCTTTTCGCCGACCACCGTAATACTGAAGATCCCAACGCGGTCCTTCTTCATGGCTCTTAATTCTTCCAGACTCAAATATTGCAGTAAGAACTCGTTCGGAAGAGGGGTCTCCCTCTCCTTCACGACTGAGATTTTTTTGAATCCGGATGCTTCAAGGAGGCGAAGGTACTCATCTTTCTGAATTGCCCCGGCGACACAGCCGGCATACATTACCGCATCGTTTTGAATCTTCTCTGGAAGGATTCCCCGAAGAACAATGTCCGAAATCGCAAAGTGTCCTCCCGGTTTTGTTACACGGAACATCTCCGCAAACGCTTTCGTTTTATCCGGAACGAGGTTGAGGACACAGTTGCTGACCACCACGTCGACGGAATGTGATTCGACCGGTATCTCTTCGATATCGCCAAGACGGAATTCAACATTCCTGAACCCGAGTTTGGCCTTATTCTCGTTCGCCTTCGCAATCATCTTTTCCGTCATATCCACTCCGATCACCCGACCGGAATCCCCCACGATCGACCGCGCGACAAAACAGTCGTTTCCCGCACCGGAGCCAAGGTCGAGCACGGTATCACCCGGCCTGATGCGGGCAGATTCGGTCGGGATACCGCAGCCGAGCGCGAGGTCGGCTTCCCTGACATAGCCGGAAACTTTCGAATAGTCCTCCGTCATCACGTCGAAATCGCTGCTGCATCCGCAATCGGAACCACAGCAGGTAGTGTTTGATGGTTGCTCGGATCGTTCGACGATCTCGCTGTAGTGGTTTTTGACTACGTTCTTGATTTCTGTCGGATTCGCTGTGTTCATGAAAATTCTCCTTAGCAGGCTTTCGTTATGATGTCGTTTTCGAAAAAGAGACCGAAGTGTTTCCGGGCCTCTGCCCAGACCTTTGGGTCGATGCAGTAACAGACACGCGGTCCGTCAATTTCTCCTTTGATGAGGCCGACGGTTTTCAACTCTTTCAGGTGCTGCGAGACGGTCGACTGAGAGAGGGGAAGCTCCTCAACGATCGCCCCGCACACACATTCCTGGCGTTTGAGCAGGAGTTTGATGATCGCAACGCGTGCCGGATGACTGAGGGCCTTGCCGAGTTGGGCGACCCTGATTTCCTGGGGAGTGAATTCTTCTTTCTTTGTATAGGCCATCGGTCTGTTCCTCTATCCTTTATCGTAAATATACGATAAGATTCGGAAAAGTTGCAAGCACGGAATGCAGACTCGACACAATGTCAATGATGCACACGAGTAGCACCTTGAACATTATTTTCCCAAGTTTGCGAAACTTAAGTCTTCCCCGTTCGTATTCCAAGTCGCATTCGTGTCCTTCAGACAACAGGGAGTCTTACCGTGAAATTTGCAAAAATCGTCTTCTTGATTGCGGGTATCTATGGCCTGCTTGTGACCTTTCCCCTCTATTTCATGGAGGCAAAAGTATCGGCCGATTATCCCCCCGCCTTGAATCATCCGGAGTACTATTACAGCTTCGTGGGTGTCACGGTCGTGTGGCAGATATTGTTCCTCTTCATTTCCCGAGACCCTCTCCGGTTCCGCCCGGTAATGATTTTTTGTTCGCTGGAAAAGACTCCGCTTGTTCCGACGTTCCTCATCCTTTTTCCGCGCGGATTGTTTCCGCAGGTGTGGATACCGTTGATGGTTATCGATCTCGCATTTGGGATCCTTTTTTTCATCTCCTACAGAAAAACCAGGGATATCCGTGCCGTCGGAACGGCAGATGAACATTGAAGAATTCATCCTCGCTCCCGGGAGAGCAGTCAAGGCAGCATTACCAACGATGAATCCCGTTCAACCGGGTTCCTTGTTTGCGGCAAAAAGGGTACTTTCAATAGTCAAAAACGGACGACGGAATGTAATGCAGACTCACGAGATCGGGGAATCGCCGGAAACATCCACCACACCCGATTCGTCCAAACATCGTCCAAATTTTCGTTCTCTCACTTCTCGCTCTTCCAAACCAACTAATTAAGGAGATCCTCGCATGTCCCGCTCCTTTGCATTACTCATCCTGTTGTGCACGATTTCTTCGGCTTTGTGTGCGCAGGTGGATGCACGGATGTTGCAATACCCCGACGTCTCACAGACACAAATTGTCTTCTCGTATGCGGGGGACTTGTGGGTTGTACCAAAAGAAGGTGGTACAGCCGTCAAGCTCAGTTCTCCGCGCGGACAGGAGCTCTACCCCCATTTCTCCCCGGACGGATCCCGCATCGCCTACAGCGCTAATTACGACGGGAACACGGAAGTGTACGTCATCCCGACAATGGGAGGTATGCCAACGCGCGTTACCTACCACGGCATGCCCGACCGGATCATCGACTGGTATCCGGACGGAAAGAGACTCCTTTTCGTTTCTTCCATGAACAGCGGCAAACAGCGTTTCAACCAGTTCTACAGTGTTTCACCGGAGGGTGGAATGCCCGATCAGCTTCCCGTTCCGTACGGAGAAATGGCATCCCTTTCGCCGGATGGAAAAAAGATTGCCTACACAAAAATGACCCAGGCATTCCGTACATGGAAACGCTACCGCGGCGGCTGGGCTCCGGATATCATCATTTTCGACCTCGACAAAAAGACCTCGGAGACAATCACTCCGAATCCAGCTGCCGATGAATTTCCGATGTGGCACGAAAACACGATCTATTTCCTGTCCGATCGCGGCCCTGAGGAACGGTCGAACATCTGGTCGTACGACCTGAACACGAAAGCGACGAAACAAATCACCAAATTTGCCGATTACGATATTCATTTTCCTTCGATCGGGCCTTCGGATATCGTCTTCGAGGCGGGCGGCAGGCTTTATCGCCTGAGTCTTGCGGATGAGAAGATGAGCGAAGTAAACGTCAAAGTCGTGACCGACGAGATCACGCTCCTGCCCCACGTCGAGAATGCAAGCAAATACATCGCCGGCCTTTCCGTCTCGCCCGACGGCAAACGTGCGCTCGTTGAAGCCCGCGGTGAAGTGTTTTCCGTTCCTGCCGAGAACGGCCCGGTCATCAACCTGACACAAAGCCCCGGGTCCGCCGAGCGTTACCCTTCCTGGTCACCCGACGGCAAGTATGCTGCATATTGGAGCGACAAATCCGGCGAGTACGAACTGACCTTGCTCGACCTCACCAAACCCGGGACCCCGAAAAAAGTAACTTCGTATGGTCCTGGCTATCGTTACAATCT
>DATDNS010000312.1:0-3698 GCA_036518155.1 Bacteroidota bacterium | reverse complement strand
GATACGCTCAGGTTCACACCCGGTTCGACGGGCGGTTATTCCGGAAGATTGATTATCGCGAGTAACGCCCCTTCGAATCCCGATACAATCACGGTTTCGGGGAGCGGCATTCCGTCGACGGATGTGAGCAACAATGTGCTTACTCCTGATACATACTCGCTGGGTCAGAACTTTCCGAATCCGTTCAACCCGTCGACCAACATCAAGTACGGGCTCCGTACACGAAGTACCGTCCGCCTGGTGGTATTCAACATCATCGGACAGATTGTCGATGACCTTGTCAACGGTGAACAGGAAAAGGGATTCTATTCTGTTACCTGGAATCCAGCATTGCCAAGTGGAGTCTACTTCTACCGGATCGATGTCCATTCCGTGGTCAAATCGAGCGAACACTTTTCGCAGATCCGAAAAATGATTCTTATGAAGTAATACCGTTTGCGGCGGACGTTACATCGCATAAGTGACGAATGAGAGAGCCCTGTTGGCATGCCAGCGGGGCTTTCTGCTTTACGTGCAACAAGAAAACCTCGCCAGTCATGTTCGCGACTCCGAACGACGAATGCGATCGGCATCAGCGCACTTCGCAGCCCCCGCCAGAGGTTGTCCTGTTGCCCGCTTCGTTGACTTTTCCTCCTTTTTTTGGTAAACTACCATCAGGAGAAAGCCAGAACATCGACAGCAGAGTGCAATTAGAGCGTCCAGACAAGCAGAAGAAGCGACCCGGAAAGGGACGGCATAATGCCGCCCCTTCTTTTTTGCCCATTTCTGAGTATATTCACAGTAGTTTCTTTGGCAACAAGGCTCTATGATTACCAGGTACGGCTACGATGTCTTTTTCACGATTGCCACGGTCTGCACGGTACTCGTCATTGTAGCGGCGATATTTATTGAGCCGAAATTGCCCCGTTACTGCGTCATCATTCTGAGCGCAACGTTCTTTGGGTTGACGGTCAATTTCTTCCGCGATCCGGACAGGACGACACCGTCGGGCGAAAGCCATATTATCGCGCCGGCAGACGGCAAAATCGTGGCAGTCCGGCAGATTGATGAGAACGAGTACCTTCACAGCCGCGCCACGCAAATCAGCATCTTTATGTCGCCGCTCAACGTCCACGTCAACCGCAACCCGATCTCGGGCACGGTGCAGCACGTACGTTACGTTCCGGGAGAGTACTTCGCAGCGTATGAAGACAAAGCTTCCGAAAAAAACGAGCAAATGGTTGTCGGGCTGGAAAATGCTCACGGGAAGGTGCTGTTCAAACAGATCGCCGGATTCCTGGCCCGGCGGATTGTGTGTTCGCTGAAGGTCGGAGAGCGTGTCACGGCCGGGGAGCGGTTTGGTATGATCAAATTCGGATCGCGGGTCGATGTCTTTGTTGAGGAAGGCTCTGAAGTCAGGGTACGAGTCGGGGATATCTCGGTCGCAGGTGAAACAATCCTGGCCGATTTCCGCAAATGATTTTGGGAGTTCTCTGGACATGAAAATTACACGAGCGGTCGTCCCAAGCCTATTTACGACGCTGAACATTTTCTGCGGCCTTCTTTCGATCATCAACGCCCACGAGAACAGGATCGAAATGGCGGCATGGTTCATCATCCTGGCGGCGATTTTCGACTCGCTCGACGGCGTCATGGCGAGGATTACGCGGTCATCCAGCCAGTTCGGCGTTGAGCTGGACTCCCTGGCGGATGTCGTGTCGTTTGGCGCTGCCCCGTCGTTCCTGGTTTATCAGATCCGACTGAATACGTTCGAGAGCTGGGGGATCCTTATAAGCGCAATGCCCCTGATTTTTGGCGCTATCCGCCTTGCGCGGTTCAATGTGCAGCTCGTGGGTTTTGACAAATCGCACTTTACGGGGTTGCCGATCCCTGCACAGGCGATAACCATCTGTGCTTTTGTCCTCCAAAACTACACGATTGGCTTCGGCCTGAACGGCTGGCCGCGCGACCTGCTGGCTCCCCTTGTGGTGGTGTTGTCGTTCCTTATGGTGAGCAGGGTCAAGTATGACACGATGCCGAGGTTTACGCGCAAAGACCTGATCCACCATCCCTGGAAGGCGGTCGGATTCGTCCTGGGTGGGCTCATTGTCATCTTCTCGAAGGGGGAATATCTGTTTGCTGTTCTTTCGGCCTTTATTCTCTTGGGCGTCGTTCGGACGGCTTACAAATGGGTCAGGAGTCTTTCGACGAGTCAGGACAAAGAATCCGAGGAAGAAACTGAAATCTCCAGAATCGATATCTGAACCGGGACGAACAATGTATCGTGCCAAGATCACCGTCACGCTCCGCAAGTCCATTCTGGACCCTCAAGGGAAAGCCGTGGAACAGAGTATCCATTCGCTGGGGTACGGCACCGTCGAAAACGTGCGTATCGGCAAGTTCATCGAACTCACGGTGGACACGAAGAGCAGGGAGGAAGCAGAACGGTTGACGAACGATGTGTGCAGGAAATTGCTTGCCAATCCTGTGATGGAAGATTTTTCATTTGTAGTCGAGGAGGAGGACTAGCGCTGTGGGAAAAGTAAAATTCGGAATCGTCGTGTTTCCGGGGTCAAACTGTGACCACGACAGCCAATATGTCGCCGGTCATGTCATGGAGCAGGAAGCCCGGCTCATCTGGCACAAAGAATCGTCCCTTGGGGATGTCGACGTGGTCATCCTTCCGGGCGGTTTCGCGCACGGCGATTACCTGCGCTGCGGCGCCATCGCGAGATTCTCGCCGATTATGAAGGACGTGGTCCGGTTCGCCAATAACGGGGGCGCGGTGCTCGGTATCTGCAACGGGTTCCAGGTGCTCACCGAAGCAGGACTGCTCCCCGGGGTGCTCCTCCGCAACAGCTCCCTCAGGTTCATCTGCAGGTATGTCAACGTGAGAGTAGAGAACAATGCGACGATGTTCACCGCCGCCTGCCGTAAAGGGGATGTCCTCGAGATCCCGGTTGCCCACGGCGACGGGAATTTCTTTGCAGAAGAAGAAACCGTGCAGAAACTCGTCGATAATAACCAGATTGTTTTCAAATACTGTACGAAGGAAGGCGATGTCTCGGATGAGGCAAATCCCAACGGATCCCGGTTGAACATCGCTGGAATTATCAACGAAGCAGGAAACGTTCTGGGCTTGATGCCGCATCCGGAACGGGCAGCCGACCCGGTGTTACGACACACCGACGGTCAGGCGATTTTTCAATCGATCATTCAGAGTTTTCTTGGAGTCGATGCAACGAGAGAACCCATATTGCTGGAGAGGAGATAGTCTATGTTCGGAAACCTCGGCGGGGGAGAAATCCTCCTTATTCTTCTGTTTGTCCTGATCTTTTTTGGGGCGAAAAAAATCCCGGAACTGGCACAAGGATTGGGGAAGGGGATTCGTGAATTTCGCAAAGCGGCCCGCGACATCCAGGAGGATGTTGAAAAGGAAGTCAAGCAGATTGACAAACCTTCGGAAGATAAAAGCACCAAACAGTAAACGGATTGCGGAGCGTCAACGCGCTTCGTCTCCCGTGAAGAAATGCGTGGAACGGAGAACGGCCCTCCGAGGAAACAATTCGAATTTGGAGTCTAGTGGGGGATTTCGCCAAATGGAACAGCGTTGTGCGAACCGGGTCGTCATAATCCGGCCGCCGGGTGAAGGTGTGCAACCACGGTCCTTCATTGTCCACGTTGGACGCGTCAGAAACAAGAAGCGATTCATATCGTTG
>DATDNS010000311.1:0-5436 GCA_036518155.1 Bacteroidota bacterium | reverse complement strand
AAGATTCCCTTGCTACTCGTAGACGCGGGGAGATCCAAACCTCGATGTAGCCCAGAGTGTGAGGACCGACGTGATACCGGCGATCGCGCGTTTTTCGTCTTCGTTATGGATCACAAGCCCGTAGGTGTCGGCAACGAAATGAAGATTCTTGAGGACCTTCAGGGCCCTGCGCCGATTGACCGCTCCGTGCCAGAAGTCGACTTGTGAGACGATCATCCGTTCGTGACGACGCAGAAATTCGCCGAGAGAAATGAATTTCTGACTTAGCGGCGTGCGCGGTTTTGCAATCGTCATCAGGTCGGCAACATACTGGTCCCAGAAACGGGCCAGTCTCGCATTTTCAGGCCGGCGTAGATAGCGGGCGCGCGCAATCGAAAATCTTGCTTTGGTATGGACACGGAATTTCGGCAGAACCGGATGAAGGTCGTAGATACTTTCCCAGTGCAGTTTGTCGTATTCGTCCCGTTCGTTATGAATCCACCGTTTTTTCAACTCCTTCCAGCTCACGATGGTGAGCACCGCTTTGTCCCGGCTGTCCAAAAGAATGAACCGTTCATTCTCCGATTTCACGACAGTCACCCAGTGATTCCAATCGTCAATGCAGAGCAGGATTGGAATTCCGCGACGCAAATACGCGACGAGTTCTCTCCGTGCTGCCTCGGGGTCGTGGCGCCGGATCATCGGGAGGGCGCATCCGAAGTGTTTCGCCGCGCGGCGCAACTGTATGTCATCGGTGCCATACTTCGACCTTGTCGCCGCTATGCGTGTAATGGTTCCTTCCTCGGCAAAAATGCCGAGTGTAATAAGCGCGTGCTTCAATGCGAAGGGACCGCACTGCCAGAGATTCGGTTGTGGATGGATGCCCATGGATGACTTGAGGATTGAAAAAAAATGCATCGAATATTAATTAAAAATCGCGCCAAATGGCAATAATTCTCGCTGCGGCCCCCGATAATTGACCCGTTTCCGCCGTGTGCAAACTGAACGCCGGCACAATCCAACCTTCCCGCTCATATAACTTCTTTATACTCCTCCCCCCTCTTTTTATGTCCCGTTGATTGCCTCCCATCCGCCTGACCAACATATTCAAGCCGTCAATGATTGAGGAGCATTCGAGAGCACATGGTTTTGAAGCAACTACGCATCGCGGTCACAGCCACATTGATCTTCACCGCTGTCACGGGAGTCGCATATCCGCTTTTCGTCACCGGCGTGGGCCAACTTCTTTTTCCGGGAAAAGCGAACGGCAGTC
The DNA here is from genome assembly GCA_036518155.1 of Bacteroidota bacterium. Classification (GTDB taxonomy): domain Bacteria; phylum Bacteroidota; class Ignavibacteria; order UBA10030; family UBA10030; genus JADGQA01. The sequence continues at coordinate 4,184 of DATDNS010000311.1, read as the reverse complement.
TGGTGACCGATCACGGGAAAATTGTCGGGTCGGAACTGATCGGTCAGCCCTTCAGCGATCCAAAGTATTTTTGGAGCCGCTTGTCAGCCACATCGCCGATGGCGTACAACGCAAGCGCTTCAGGAGGTTCCAATCTGGGTCCGTTGAATCCCGACCTTGTCAAGACCGCCAACGAGCGCGTGCAGGCATTGAGAACGGCCGATCCGCAGAATCACGAACCAATTCCGGTCGACCTAGTCACATCTTCCGGGAGCGGTCTTGATCCGCACATCAGTGTTGCGGGCGCCCTTTTCCAGGCAGAAAGGGTAGCAAGGTCGAGACACCTTCGCACGGATCAGGTCCGATCACTGGTGATGCAGCATGTGGAGGGAAGACAGTTCGGATTTCTGGGGGAACCACGCGTCAACGTCCTGGCGCTTAATCTTGCCCTCGACAATTTTCAAACCACCGGGGGAGTGAAATAAAATGAACGACATTATCTACCTGGGAATCGCGCTGCTCTTCTTCTTTTCGACGTGGGGGCTGGTCAGGTTGTGCGACAGGCTCGGTGACACACAGCGGGGAGAACAGCCATGAACTTGCTGTACGTGGTTGCCGGATTGGTTTCATTCGCGCTCCTCATATACTTATTCGTCGCACTCTTGAAGCCGGAGATATTCGAATGACGACGAACGGTGTTCTTCAAGTTCTGGCATATCTCGCTGCTCTCCTCCTGCTCACGAAGCCGCTTGGAGCATTTATGGCGCGAGTCTATAAAGGAGAAACGACTTTTTTGGACCGTCTGGCCGGACCGGTTGAACGGTTCATTTACAGAGCGTCCGGCATTGATCCTCATCAGGAAATGGATTGGAAGGAAAATGCCCTGGCACTCGTGCTCTTCAACGGCATTGGATTTCTTCTGGTCTATGGCCTTCAGCGGATCCAGCAATTTCTTCCGCTCAATCCCCAGGCGTTGGGGGCAGTATCACCAGACTCCGCCTTCAACACCGCCGTCAGTTTTGCGACAAATACGAACTGGCAGAGTTACTCAGGCGAAACCACAATGAGTTACCTGACACAAATGCTTGGCCTCACGGTGCAGAATTTTCTCTCTGCTGCATCGGGGATGGCAGTTCTTGTACTTTTTGTCCGGGGGCTGGCACGGCATTCAGCCAAAACATTGGGAAACTTCTGGGTCGATCTGACCCGCAGTACGCTGTATATCCTTCTTCCGTTGTCGATCATTCTTGCCGTTCTGCTCATCTCGCAGGGATCGATCCAAAATTTCTCGCCGTTCACCACTGTTACTCTCCTCCAGCCGACGACCGATGCGAGCGGCTCGAAAGTCATAGAACAGACTATTGCGATGGGGCCCGCAGCTTCACAGCTGGCGATCAAGCAGCTGGGGACAAACGGCGGGGGCTTCTTCAACGCAAATTCGACACATCCCTTCGAGAACCCAACGCCGTTTTCGAATTTTTTGGAGATGTTGTCCATCCTGCTGATCGCCGCGGCATTCTGCTACACGTTTGGTGACATGGTAGGAGACACGCGCCAAGGCTGGGCTCTGCTTGCAGCAATGTCAATCATACTGGTCATCGGAATATTCACAGCATACTACTTCGAATCGGAGGGCAATCCGCGGCTTCCAGTCCTGGGGGTCGACCAGTATACCTCGCCCCTTAATCCGGGTGGGAATATGGAAGGCAAAGAGGTGCGGTTCGGCATCGCGAATTCGGCGATTTGGGCAACGGCCACCAGTGCAGCTTCCAACGGTTCCGTCAACGCCATGCACGATTCCTTCACCCCAATGGGAGGTCTTGTTCCGCTCGTGATGATGCAGCTTGGCGAAGTTGTCTTTGGAGGAGTCGGGTCGGGTCTTTACGGAATGCTCGTGTTTGTTATCGTCGCGGTATTTGTGGCCGGTCTGTTAGTGGGACGCACGCCGGAGTACCTGGGACATAAGATCGAAGCGTACGAAATGAAAATGGCTTCGCTCCTTATTCTGATCATGCCATTAACGGTGCTTGGGTTCACCGCTCTCGCTGTGATGACCAAAGCCGGCACAAGCTCCATCTTGAATCCCGGCGCACACGGTTTCAGCGAGGTCTTGTATACCTTCACTTCTGAAGGAAACAACAACGGAAGCGCCTTCGCGGGCCTGAACGCAAACACACCATTCTACAACGTGACCGGCGCTCTTGCAATGCTTGTCAGCCGTTACTGGCTGGCAATCCCGACCCTCGCTCTCGGTGGATCGCTAGCGCGAAAAAAACTCGTTCCGGCAGGCGAAGGAACATTGCCAACGCACACCCCCCTCTTTATGTTCTGGCTCATCGCCGTCGTTCTGATCGTCGGAGCACTGAATTTTTTCCCGGCCCTTGCGTTGGGACCGATCGTCGAACACACGATGATGGTTCACTAGGAAACTGAAGACATTTCATGCTGACAACGACTCAAATCTCACAAACTCTGAAAAAGCCGCTCGGTCTCACCGGGAATATGTATCGTCGAGCACTCGTCGATGCAATCCTGAAGCTGAACCCCCGCCGGATGGCACGCAATCCGGTGATGTTTGTCGTCGAAGTGGGAAGCGTTCTCACCACTGCGCTCTGGCTCCAGGCCCTTTCCGGAGCCGGAGAGGCCCCGGCGTGGTACATCGGAAGCATAACGCTCTGGCTCTGGTTCACTGTCCTCTTCGCGAATTTCTCGGAAGCATTGGCGGAGGGGCGCGGGAAAGCCCAGGCCGAAGCATTGCGCCGATCGCGCCGTGAGACGAAAGCAAAGCTGCTTCACGACCAGAATGACCGGTCGAAGTTTGAAGTGATCTCGTCGAGCGACCTGAGGAAGGGAGATTTGTTCCTCGTCGAACCTGGCGACATCCTCGCAGCGGACGGCGAAGTCGTTGAAGGCGTTGCCTCGGTCGATGAAAGCGCCATCACCGGCGAGAGCGCCCCCGTGATCCGTGAGTCCGGCGGCGACCGGAGCGCCGTTACGGGCGGAACACGGGTGCTTTCAGACTGGCTTGTAGTTCGCGTCATCGCGGAGCCGGGAGGCGGCTTCCTTGACAAGATGATCAAATTGATCGAAGGGGCAAAGCGGCAGAAGACGCCGAACGAGATTGCCCTCAACATCCTTCTCGCCGCGTTTACAATAATTTTTCTCGTTGTATGCGTCACGCTCCTACCGTTCTCGTTGTTCAGCATCGCGGCGGCCGGGCACGGAACACCGGTGACGCTCACTGTCCTCGTTGCACTCCTTGTTTGCCTTATTCCAACAACGATTGGCGGACTCCTCTCGGCGATTGGCATCGCGGGAATGGACAGAATGATCCGCCACAATGTGATCGCGACGTCAGGGAGGGCAATCGAAGCGGCAGGCGATGTCGACGTTCTCCTGCTCGACAAAACCGGGACGATTACGCTCGGGAATCGGATGGCAACGGATTTCAGTCCGGCGCCGGGCATTTCGAAGGAACGCCTGGCCGACGCGGCTCAACTCGCATCGCTTGCCGACGAGACACCGGAGGGGAGATCGATTGTCGTCCTCGCAAAAGAAAAATTTGGTTTGCGAGGCCGCGAGATTCATCAAATTTCGGCGCAATTCATTCCTTTCAGTGCCCAGACGCGGATGAGTGGAGCGGACATCCAGCCTGACGGTCTGGTGAGCAGACGGGTGATCCGCAAAGGAGCCACGGATGCGATCAAGAAATTCATCGAGCAGCAAGGCGGTGTCTTTCCGCCACAAGTGCAAACGATCGTGCAGGAAATCAGCAAAAGCGGTGCGACGCCCCTCGTTGTTTCCGAGAACACCGAGGTGCTGGGTGTCATCAACCTGAAGGATATCGTGAAAGGGGGAATCAAGGAACGGTTTGCACACCTGCGCAAGATGGGAATTCGCACCGTGATGATCACCGGGGACAATCCGCTGACGGCGACAGCCATTGCTGCCGAAGCAGGGGTGGATGATTTTCTGGCTGAAGCCAAACCTGAAGACAAACTGAAATTGATCCGGGATTATCAACAAGGGGGCCGGCTTGTCGCCATGACCGGGGACGGTACGAATGATGCACCCGCGCTTGCACAAGCAGACGTCGCCGTTGCGATGAATACCGGTACTCAATCCGCCCGTGAAGCGGCGAACATGATCGATCTCGACAGCAATCCGACGAAACTCATGGAGATCGTCGAGATCGGAAAGCAGCT
>DATDNS010000310.1:0-6882 GCA_036518155.1 Bacteroidota bacterium | reverse complement strand
AGCTTGTTGGCTCCGAGTTCTCCGCACAAACCAACCCATTTCTTGTGTGCATGAATATCATCGATGATCGTTTTCAAGAATCGAAGGAACGACGGATGGAAGGAATCGTACAAGTGTCCCACCTTTTCGTTGTCGCGGTCGACCGCTAGAAAATATTGTGTCAGGTCGTTCGATCCGATGCTGAAGAAATCGGCTTCCCGGCTCAGTTGGTCGACGATGAAGCCGACTGAAGGAATCTCGACCATGATACCGATTTCGATATTTTTGTTGAAGGGTATGCCGCCGTGCTCGAGGCCGTCCATGACGCGGTGTATCCACTGACGCATTGCACGGATTTCCGCAACTGTCGAAACCATGGGGATCATAATCTTGAGATTTCCGAACACGGAAGCCCGGAGGATCGCTCTCAGTTGGGTGGTGATGATCGCGGCGTGTGCTTCATACATCCGGACAGCGCGAAAACCGAGGAAGGGATTGGTCTCCGGTGGAAGACTCAAATACGACGCCGGCTTGTCACCGCCGATGTCGAGCGTTCGGATGATCACGCCCCGTTTGCCTGAAAGCCGAGCCGTTTCCGCATAAGCTTTGAACTGCTCTTCTTCATCCGGCGGACTTGTTCGATTCATGAAGAGCAGTTCCGTCCTGAACAATCCGATCCCTTCCGCTCCATTTTGGAACGCTGCCGTTGCTTCTTCATAGGAACCCACGTTTGCGCCGATCTCCAGCCTCTTCCCATCAGCAGTCGCACCCGGAATATCCTTGAACCTGACCAGTTGAGCGCGCTGTGCCTCAAGCCTGCTCATCTCGTTTCTGTAGAAGTCGATAGCTGCGGCCGACGGATCCGGGACAACGATTCCTCGTTCGGCGTCGACGATGATGTCCTGTCCGGTCCGCAGTCGAAGATGAATATCGATGGCCCCGGTGATGCACGGAATTCCGAACGCGCGAGCGAGGATCACTGTATGCGACGTTGTCCCTCCCTGGCTGAGCACAATTCCTTTCAGATGTGCTTTGTCCAGCGCAATGAATTGGGAAGGGCTGAGGTTTTCGGAAATCCAAATACCATCGCTTTTCAACGTAACCTGATGATCTGCATTCCCCAGACCGTAAAGCTCGTGGATCATCATCCGGGCTATATCTTTGATGTCGAGGATGCGCTCGCGCAAATAGACGCTGCCGGACTGCTGAAGGAGCTTCGTGAAATATTCGGTCGTCGTAACGACGGCTTCCCCGGCCGATGCTCGTTGGCCGCGGACGAGTTCGAGCACTCTCTCTCTGAACTCTGTGTCTTCTGCAATCGAGAGATGGGCTGTGACGATCTCCTGCTGGGTCTTGTTGTCCGAAAGCGCAAGCTGGGAGCGGATGTGTTCGACGACCCGGTGAAATGCCCGCTCAATCTTCGCGACTTCTTCTGCAACCGGGCCTTTTGGACATCGCGAAACGTCCGGGAGTCCGACTTCTGAGTTGGCAATGAACGCGTGCGCGAAGACAATTCCCTTGCTGACGGCCGTGCCCCGATAGACCAATGTTCCTTCCATCTTGAGACTTCGAGGCAGGGATCCGGCGACTTCAGTGACGGAGGGAGCCGCCAATTCGTCATCACAGTGCGGGAAATCGGAATCGATGAACGATTTCATCGCTTCGAATGCATCCTGTTCGTCCTCTCCAGTGATGCTAATCGAACAGGAGTCTCCCTTGTTTGTAAGCGTTGCGACGAGCGCAAGTGTGCTTTTTGCGTTCGCCGTGGCGTGGTTGACGTGGTTGGTGAGAGTCAAGGTCGACCGGAAGCGGTTCGCCGCATTCCGAAAGAAGCTTGCAGGACGGGCGTGAAGACCGTTTTCCAGTGGGAATATGAATTTCAGCTCACGGGACATGGAGTTCCATAGAACTAGGACTTGCCGATTCCGGCAAAGATCGCATCGGGGTTCTTTATGGCATCCTGCACAGAGACTTCCACGATCTTCATTCCTTCAAAGCGCTCCCTGTTCCTCACCGGGACTTCCGCGGCAAAAATTACGGCCTGCGCTTTGGCGAGATCACTCTTCGTCAGTTCATTTTCAATGCCCATCGCACCTTGCGTTTCCACCTTGATCGTGTGCCCGAGCTTCTTTGCAGCCTTCTCCAACTGCGCGGCAGCCATGTAGGTGTGGGCGATGCCCGTGGGACACGAGGTTACGGCGACGATGTTCATAGTCTACTCCTGCGTCTTTTGCTTCAGACTGAATTTCTTCAACGCGTTGATGACAAACGCCACAACGAGGGAACCTGCAACGATCGCTGCAACATAGACCAACCGGTTGTCGACGACCGGAAGGACGATCGGCCCGCCGTGCGGCGCGTGGTCTCCAACGCCGCCGAGCATGGCAATGACAGAGCCGATCGCGGAGCCGGCCATGATGGTAGGAATCACGCGGAGAGGGTCTGCGGCTGCAAACGGAATTGCACCCTCAGTAATCCCGATCATGCCCATTGCAATTGCGGCATATCCGGCTTCGCGTTCCTCCTGAGTCCAGAGAGATTTCGCGATGAGCGTTCCGAGTCCGAGTCCGATCGGCGGAATACAGATTGCCGCGGCACAGGCTCCCATGACAGAGAAATTGCCTTCCTTGATCATCGCCGCCCCGAAGAAAAAAGCGACTTTGTTCACCGGTCCCCCCATGTCAAAAGCGATCATCGACCCGAGGATAAGGCCAAGGATGACGCTGCTGCCAGTATTCATTGCCCGCAGCCATTCTGTGAGGAAGGTCATGATTTCCTTGATGGGAGATCCGATAAGCCTGAACATGACAAAGCCGACGATGAACGAAGAAATCACAGGGATCACCAGGATGGGCATCACCGGGCGGAGATAGACAGGGACTTTTAGTTTCTTGACCCAGAACACAACGAATCCTGCCAGCAGTCCCGCCACGATGCCGCCAAGGAATCCGGCACCCACCTGGTTTGCGATGTACCCGCCAACAAATCCGGCAACCAGTCCCGGACGGTCCGCAATACCAAATGCAATATAGGCTGCGAGGACAGGGACAAGGAATGAGAAAGCGGCAGTTCCGATTTCGAGAATCAGCCTGAGGAATGGTGCGTTGGAAAAGTCGGGGCCGGACGGTGTCATCGGGACAAACGCAATTGCGGTCGCGATCATGATTCCTCCGCAGGCGACGAACGGAATGGCATACGAAACGCCTGAAAGAAGATACTTCTTAACGTCAGTCAGATACTTGTTCATCGAATTGCCTTCACGTGTTGAACGATGGGTTGTTCCCGGAGGTCTTTGAGGCTATGCCGTCGAATGGTTGGCAGAAGAGCCAGGGAGCGACGATGGCGGGCGCAGGGTCATTGGTTCGGTGCCTTCGGAACAATTCTGTCGGTTGATGTTCTTCTCACGCAGCGCCGCCCAAAAGCGCATTATTCCTTCTGGGGGGAAGGCTGGACCGTCTTTCGGACGATTTCGAGCTTTCCTGAGGAAATGTCATCGAGTAAATTTGTGATGAACGCACGGTAGTCGGTACTCCGAAGCGTCCCTTCCGGGTCGTGTTCAAGATCGGTAATGAGGTCGGCAAGAAAATGAAAATTCTTGCCCGAAAATCGTGGGCTTTTCGATTTTGCGATTTCAAACTGGTCACGCAGCCCGCGGAAATAGACCAGAAAGTTGTCGATCTGTTTGACGATGTCCTCTTCCGAGGATTGCTTGATCAGGTTCAGAAAACCTTTGGCAATAGTCACAGGATCGCGCATGGCAAAATCCTCACCGTTGTTTGTTCTTCCATAATGTATTCAATTGTTCCCGAATTTCCTTTTCTTTTCCCAGATCGCCGGGTCTGTAATAGATTTTGTCTTTGAGGTTGTCAGGGAGATACTGTTGCTCTTTGAAGTGGCCGTCGTAGTCGTGGCTGTACATGTATTCTTTCCCGTAGCCAAGTTCTCCCATCAGTTTTGTGGGGGCGTTCCGTATATGGAGAGGAACCGGCAGGTTCGGCAACTTGCGAACGTCGCTGAGCGCCAGGTCGATTGCCATGTACGAGGCATTACTTTTTGGGGCTGCAGCGAGGTAGGCGGCGGCTTGCGCAAGGACAATCCGGGCTTCCGGCATGCCGATGTAATCGATTGCCGTGAAGCAAGAGGTTGCGATGACGATCGCCTGCGGGTCGGCGTTGCCGATGTCTTCTGAAGCGAGGACAATCATGCGCCGGGCGATGAATTTCGGGTCTTCGCCGCCGTCGAGCATGCGGGCCATCCAATAGATCGCTGCGTCCGGATCGCTGCCGCGTACGCTCTTGATGAACGCAGAAATAATATCGTAGTGCTGGTCTCCCTTCTTGTCGTAGAGAGTGTACTTTCGCTGGAACGCTTCTTCAACGGTGTGTTTCGTGACCAGGACAGAGCCATCGGGTGCTGGCTTTGTTAATCGCAACGAAGTCTCGAGGCCGTTCAACAGTTTTCGGGCGTCGCCGCCCGAGAGAAGAATGAGATAGCCGGGGTCTTCAAGACTGATTTTGCGTTTTGAAAGTTGAACGTCCGACTTCAGAGCGTTGTCCAGGATTTTCAACAGATTTTCCGGTTCAAGCGCATTGAGAACGTAAACCTGCGACCGGGAAAGGAGGGGAGAGATCACTTCGAACGAGGGGTTCTCTGTCGTAGCACCGATGAGCGTGATGATTCCTTCTTCGACAGAATGCAGCAGTGCATCTTGCTGCGCTTTGTTGAATCGGTGGATTTCATCGATGAAGAGAATGGTGCGTTTGTTGAGACGCTTCCGGCCTTGTTCCGCTCTCGCGAGAACTTCGCGGACTTCTTTGACCCCCGCTTCGACCGCACTGAGCTGGTAAAACTCTGCTTTCACATGGTTTGCGATGAGTCGTGCGAGTGTTGTCTTACCGACTCCCGGCGGACCCCAGAGGATCATCGAAGCGAGGTCGCCCCGTTCGATCATCAGGCGGAGTGGTTTTCCGATTGCGACGAGGTGTTCCTGGCCGATGAATTCATCCAGTGTCTTTGGGCGAACCCGTTCGGCAAGCGGTGCTGATGCACCCGGTTTTGATTGCAGTGATTGTTCTGTAGAGAACAGGTCAGACATGGATTGCTATAACGGGACGGAAAAACCGACTGCGTGTGCGGGCAGATCCCTTTGCCCGGATTCGTTCTCCGGGCCTCCTTCGTTGTTAATCCTTCTTGATCCGGTAGACAGTCTCTCCCTCCTTCGCCATCCCGTACTTTTCTCTCGCGATCTTCTCGATGGTCTTCTTGTCCCCCTGGAGCGCCTTGATCTGGGCCTGGAGCTGTTTCGTTTCGGCCTCCGCTTGAAGAACCTTGTGTTCCAGTTCTCGTTTTTGAGACTCGAGCTTTACCCGGGCAATGATACCTTTGTTATCGAAGACAAGGTAGGTTACCACCACAAATCCGGCAAGGAGAATGGACGTCCGTTTCTTGTTTGCGATAGCTTTCTTGAGAATATCTTTGAGGAGACGGCGGGAGGATGGGAGCTTTCGGTAGAATTGATTTTCCATCGACACAAAGTTAGCTCAATTTATTGGATTTTGCAATTACTGCCTGAGAGCCGTGCAGCAAGACCGATCATCTGGCAATCGCACATTACCCCTTATACCACGCATTCTTAGGCTGGTAAGTTGTCTTCAGGTTACTCTTGGCGGCGTGGCGCTCGAGGGCAAGGTCGATCAACCTGTCGAGGAGCTGTGGATACTGAAGTCCCGAAGCCTGCCAGAGTTTCGGATACATGCTGATCGCCGTGAATCCGGGGAGCGTATTGATCTCGTTCAGGAATATCCTGTTCGTGGATTTGCCGACGAGAAAATCCGCCCGTGCCATGCCTGCACAATCAAGAATCCTGAAGGCTTCAACAGCATACTGCCGGATTTTCCTGAGCACCGGCTTCGGCAGCTTCGCAGGGATCACGGCGTTCGATTTCCCGTCGACATATTTTGCATCGTAGTCATAGAACTCGTTGGAAGGAATGATTTCTCCGGGGATAGAGGCTTCCGGGTCGTCGTTGCCGAGAACACTGCATTCGATCTCACGCGCGTTCTTCACCCCCTGTTCAACAAGCACCTTGCGGTCATACTGTCCGGCGAGTTCGATCGCATCGGCCAATTCTTTGCGATGATGTGCCTTTGAGATACCGATGCTGGACCCGAGGTTCGGTGGTTTCACGAACACCGGATAGCGGAGCGTTCGCTCGATCGCTGCAATATGAGACTTGGGATTTGCGGTGTAGTGCGCAAAGAGGAAGGACAAATCCGGAGTGACAGGGATCTTTGCCTGTCTCAACAATTGTTTCTGAACAACCTTGTCCATCCCGAGTGCGGACCCGAGCACTCCCGCACCGACATAGGGGATGTCGGCGAGCTCGAACAATCCCTGGATCGTGCCGTCTTCTCCGTACGTTCCGTGGATGAGAGGAAAGATAACATCGACGGGCTTGCTCGCAGAGGAGCTGACTTCTGCGTTGATCGCCATGAGAGCTTTGTGATGGGGGTCGGGGACGAACACGTGTTCCGGAAGGTCCGTGATCGATACTTTTTCCTTGAGCAAGCGCAGCGCTTCGGAGGAACTCAGCCACCGTCCTTCCGGACTGATCCCGATCGGAACGATTTCGTACTTCTCTTTATCGAGTGCGTTGATGACGGATGTTGCGGAAACAAGCGAGACTTCGTGCTCGGCCGATCGACCGCCGAAGATTACGCCGATACGGAGACGTGTTGACATGGAAAATTTGGCAAATCGTGATATTGAGAAAATTGGAAACTGGGTCAGTGAGTCATCGGATCTTTGGCTCATTGGAAGTATAGAGCCGGGGATCTTTCAATGGTTCAACGATAAAATGACTCAATGCAAAATCACTCGATGCAAGAATTATTTCCCTTTCAT
>DATDNS010000309.1:0-13125 GCA_036518155.1 Bacteroidota bacterium | reverse complement strand
TTGCAGGGCACTCAATGCTGCCTCTCTTGCCTTCGTGACGGCTTCCTGTGCGTCAATGAAGTCGTAACGGAAATACGCAGTCAGAGAATAGGCGATGGAGAGTCCGGCATAGGCGCGCGCATATCTGGGGTCGCTCCTGATAGCATCGTTATAGTAGGAGATTGCCGTCTGCAGGTCTTGTTTGGTAATCTTGTTCCAGTGATACTCAGCCCTGAGATAGGCATTGTACGCTGTCAGATTGTCCGTGCCCCGTTCGACCAATCGCGCCTTTTCAGACGGTGAGAGCTTTGCCTTCAATGCATCGGCGATGCGCCCCGCAACGTCGCTTTGAATGGCAAAGATCTGCGTCATTTCCCTGTCGTACGTCTCTGCCCAAATGTGCTCGTCGCTTCTCGCGTCGATGAGCTCCGCGACAATCCGGATTTCGTTGCCGGCCTTGCGTACGCTTCCTTCCAGGACGGTCGCCACGTTGAGCTCCCGCGCAATCTCTTTGAGTGACTTAGCGCTGTTCTTGTACTGCATGACAGAAGTTCGGGAAATGACTTTAAGGTCTCCGATCTTCGAAAGCTGGGCAATAATATCTTCCGTCACGCCATCGCTGAAATACTCGTTTTCCCTGCCTTCCGACAAGTTCTCAAACGGCAGGACGGCAATGGATTTTCTGTCAACGGTTGAAGAAGATCGTGGCCAGAGGAAGATTATCGCGCCCGCAAGAACGATCCCTGCAATGCCAAAAAGGATCCACCGATTCGCCCAATGACGGGGCGTCTCAATTGTTCCATTGGAACCACCGCTCTGCAACGATCGCAAGTCCGCGACAATTTCGTCGGCACTCTGATACCGTTTCTGGATGTCTTTCTCGAGACAGCGCTGAATAATGCGCTGGAATGCTTCGGGAAGCGATGGGCGAACGGACCGGAGAGAAATCGGGTCTTCATTCACAATCGCGTATGCCACCGCCGCCTCGTGTTCACCGCGAAAGGGATAACTCCCCGTCGCAAGCTCGTAAAGAACAATGCCGAACGAAAAGAGGTCAGTTCGATGGTCCAACGCCTCGCCGCGGACCTGCTCGGGGGACATGTACGGGGCGGTTCCAACGGTGGTGCCGGTTCTTGTCAGCTGTGCTCCGCCCCTGAGTTTTGCAAGGCCGAAGTCGGTTATCTTGACGTTGCCCTCGGACGTCAGCATCATGTTTTCGGTTTTAATATCGCGATGCACAATGCCATTGCGATGAGCGTGGGCAAGTCCCTCGGCAATCTGTATTCCCGTGTCGACGATTTCTTTAAGCGAAAGCTCTCGTCCTGCCGACCCAAATTGCCTGATTCGGGATTTTAGCGTGCCACCGGATATGAATTCCAGAACGAGGAATCGATTCCGGTCGGATTCGTCGACGTCGTAGATTGTTGCAATACTCGGGTGATTCAGGGCAGAGACTGCTTTTGCTTCCTGCTCGAGGCGTGCGATTTCATCGGCGGAATGGAGATCAGTCGGCAGGAACTTCAGGGCGACGTATCGATCGAGCCTGAGGTCCTGGGCCTTGTAGACCACCCCCATGCCGCCCTCGCCGAGCTTTTCGATAATTCTGTAATGGGAGATGATGTCGCCGATCATGGAAGCCCGAACACAAATTTACAGATGTGCCAGAGGAGCGGTCAGTGCATTACTTTGATGTAACCCCATCCCTGCTGTTGCTTCGAGATAATTTCATAAATGCCATCCGGCACGGTTTCCACTCCACTGAGGAGTCGACTCTTGTCAACGTTGTTGCTTCGCAGGGCTACTGCACAGGCCCTGAATTTGATATTGGGATTCTTGAGAGCTTCCTTCACTTCCGGAAGGACCGTGGATTTCTCCGGCATCACGAGTTCGAACCCCTTTGCATACATCACCACTTCCAATTCTGCGTTTGGATGCGCTGACGAGATCTCCCTGACCCAGCGCATGACGGCTTTTTGCTCAAGACTATCACGGCTGGTAAGGTCGAAGACTACTTTATACGGCTTTTCCTGGGCAATTCCCAATCCCCCGCCCAGAGCCAGGAACAGAAAAAGCATGCCGGTGAGCTTCATACAGACCTCCTGTTTGTGTGAATTGAAGACCAATTGGGAACCGCAAGAATATGGCAATGTTGTAGACAATATTCCAATTGTGAACCGACTTCCGTGCGACTGACCACATTCAATGCCTTCGTTGCTGGTATGCTCCTGATTATGCCGCAGGAATCCATTCGGCAGCAAACCGAGACCGGCTCTCTGAAATGGGGTCTCCTGATCCCCGACACAGCAACAATGTCACAGGCCTGGAGGGTTCCTCACGATCCCACCACGGAAACACAGGGCCTTGACAAAGACCGGGCAGCAAAAATATTGCGAGGATTCCGTCTGTTCATGAACACGGCAGGTGAAAGCAGCCGATTCACCGGCGGGGCGATGTCCTGCAATAATTGTCATCCGAATGGCGGTCAGCGGGAAAAAGCATTGCCGCTTGTTGGCGTCGATCTTGCATTTCCGGAGTATAACAAACGGGCCGGACGAGACTTTTCGCTGGAAGAGAGAATTATCGGCTGCCTCATGCGGAGCGTCAACGCCACCGGTACGAAGAACCAGGGCGTTCTCCTTCGTCACGAAAACGAACTCAGCGGAGCCACGCTGACGGCCGAGAGCGAGGAGACGCAGTCTCTTGCGGCGTACATTCGCTGGCTCTCTGTGGGCCGCACTATCCCCACGGACATTCCCTGGCGCGGACACAATACCCTGCCTTCCTCAGCTCTCATTCCGATTTCAAAGCTCGATACAAAGCTCGGACAACAGCTCTATACCGAAAACTGTTCCTCGTGCCACGGTACAGACGGCCAGGGAGTGGCCATCGGCGACAAGAAGCCGGGACCGCTGTGGGGGCCGAATTCGTGGAATGACGGCGCCGGAGCTGCACGCACATACACGCTTGCGGGAATGATCCGCAACTGGATGCCGTATCTCCATCCGGGAAAGCTCAGCGACGAAGAGGCCCAGCACATTGCCGCTTACATAACCTCAAAGCCGAGGCCTCAGTTTCCCTTCAAAGACAAAGACTATCGCAAAGAAAAAATTCCCGTCGATGCCGTCTACTACCCACAGCGCTACCCGACAAACCCTCTGGTCTCCGGTGAGCCCGGAACTCAGCCCGCCCAGCAGTAGGTGCAGCCGTGTTCTTGCGCACGATTAACGGCAAGGACACCGGATGGGACAAGCTGAATCCCCGGGAGAACTCCGGCGAGCCAATCCTTTTTGCAATCATCAGCGCTCATATTCATTTTCTTGGCGGCCATTGAACTGTAAACCGTCAAGGCCATATCGCAGAGACCGACCAGCACACCGCTGTCCAAAAGCTCGTTGAGAGCCATCCCCGGCAGGGGAAGTTCGTTCGGCTTCGGCTTCCAAAACATGTTCCGCGTGGCCGGTGCTTTGGTCGCGCCGTCTGTAACTTTGAACATCTCCCCGAAATTGTATTTTGCCCAGAGACGATCCTCCAGGGCAAGGGGGATCGCTTCGTGACGCAGGACCATCACCGCCGTCACATCGTTCGCCGAAGCTCCCACCGCAGCATTGGTCATCAGGAAGACCCGGGTCCAGGCAAGCGGCATCCCGTTGTCGTGCATCATCGTGTCAAATACCTGTTTATGCGTTCCCTTGATTCTGCCCAGCCATTCTTCAAACCCCTTGCTGTCGCTCGCCGGAGGCGGGTTCTTCGTTGTCGGCAAATGCATTGCACCGGCAAGCGTAGGGACGCCGAGCGCGACTGCTCCGGCCGAAAGCTTTCCCAGGAAACTGCGGCGGTTGAACGGATTGTTGAGTTCCGACATAACAAGATCTCCTTGTTGTGATTGGATATGAATTAGGGGATATCGTTCATATTCGTGAACACGCACCCGGAGGAATGAGGCAGATGTTATCCATCGCGAATCAGAGAATCAAGAATAGTGCACGCCCAACTTGCTATGCAAACACTGTTCGAGCCCACTGCAATTGATGAGGGATCTTCTGGTCTCCTATTTCTTTTTCAGCAACGCGTCCCAATTGACCACAAGCGAAAGCGGAGTCTGGTTCTGAGTTTCATATTGAACGTTGACGAGGAACTTGTTGCCGTCAGCAGATACGTCGTAACTGGGCAGAATCAATTGGACAATCAAGGGGACATCGAACAGTCGATGAACGTTGCTCACCACGATCGTGGAGGTTTTGATCTCTATTTCGGCAGCCATGATGGTATTATTCGGACTCAGATAGTAGATCTCTTTTCCGTCCCGCCGCCACCGCGGAGCGCTGCCCCCGGACGTGGAGACTTGCCACCGATCCGTGGATGTAGAAACCGACCGAAGGTATATCTCGTTCGATCCTGATTCGCTCGAGGTATAGGCGATCCAGCGTCCATCGGGGGAAAATCGACCGTCTGTTTCGTTGAATTCAGTCTGGAGGAACGGGACAGGTTTGAGATCAGTGCCGCGTTGATCGCCGGCAAGCGGCAGGATCCAGAGATCCGATTGCGTTTTTGGTCCGCCAAAGGTTTGATACAACAGGAACTTCCCGTCGTTGGTGACGTCGAGGGGGATCTTGTCGTCATGAGTCTTCAGGACAGGCGTCTCGCTGCCGGCGCCCCCGGATGATTTCTGGAAGATGTCAAACACCCCTTCAGGGTTCGCATTGAAGTATATGCGACTACCATCGTGGGACCAAATCGGATACTGTTCTGTGCTCGGGGCAAAAGTGAATCGCGTCCTTGTGTTACCTCCGATGTTGTGAATCCAAAGGTCAATGTTATGGGACTGAAAATTATACTCATCCACCGCAACCCGATTTCCGTCCGGCGACAGTCGGGGCTGCAGGTATTCTGCCCGCTCACCGACGGATCCGGTTTGCCTTCCATTCCGGTCAAACAGCAGCATCCGGGAGCCCAGTTGGACGGTTCCTGTCTGATACACCAGGATGCCGTTTTGTGAAGCCGTGAAGAGGCTGTGAATTGTCGATTCATCAAATGCCACCCCGTCGGCGATGGTGACGGGTTCACCCGTTACGCTGAGAGATCCTTCGTCAATGCGCTGGGCGACGAGGGAATTTCCCCGACCGTAGAGCAGGTATCCGGAAGCGTACTGGGCGTTCGACGACGCGCGTACAAGCACTTTGTTTTCCTTTCCGTCGAGCGAGGTTACACAAATCGCATCTCCCTCGGTTTCTGCACCTGATGCTGTCGTGCGGGCAAAGTAGAGAATATGTTTTCCGTCCGGCAAAAATGACGGCCACCGGTTCGAGTTCACTCTCTTAGCCAGATCGAGCTTTGTGAGGGGTGTCGGCGTCCCCCCGGATGCCGGGACAACGAAAAGAGGGTCAACTGGTCCGGGAGAGAAAACGATAGTTCCCTCGGCGTTCCACGTTCCGCCACGGGGATTCTTTGCGTCACAAATCGTCATCGGTGTACCGCCGGAGGCATCGACCCGTTTGAGTTTGTAGTCATCGAAAAAACCCAGAAACTGATTGTCGGGGGACCAGAATGGATGAAGCCCACCCTCGGTTCCCGCCAGTCGACGAGGAGAGTTTGCGTCAAGCGACCAGACATAGATGTATCGTCTCCCTGACGAGTCAGCGGCCACGAATGCAAGGCGCTCACCATTGGGAGAAAGTGCCGCTGGGCCGGCTTCGTTGCCATACATGAAAAAGTTTGAATTCTGCGGAGAAGGCAGAAACGCCCGGATGACTCTCTTATCCTGCGAAGGGGAAAGGACTATCAGAATGATGCAGGCAATCACACCGAGCAAACAAATCCCCGCGACAATCCAAGGAACAATCCTGGAACCAACCAACCCCCCGGTATGAACGAACCGACCGGGAAGATTTGGAGACCGGCTGAGAACCGGCACTGCTGCCACGCGGGACTGTCGGTGACGTCCGGATTCCCGTTTGACCCGCTTCAATTCTTTGGAAATATCCTTGGCAGCCTGAAAGCGCTCGTCGGGTTCTTTCTGGAGACATTCGAAAATGATCCGATCGATCTCCGGGTCAATTTCAGGACGCAGCGAGGAGACCGGATGAGGGTCGACGTTGACGATTTCGTACGCCAGGGCCGCGTCGTGTGCTCCCTTGAACGGAGGTTCGCCTGCAAAGAGCTCGTAGAGCACGACCCCGAGAGAGAAGATATCAGTCCGGTGGTCGACATCGAGACCCTGAGCTTGTTCCGGAGACATGTAACCGGCCGTTCCCGCCGTGCTTCCTTCTTTTGTCAGCCGGGACGCGCCGCGAAGTTTCGCGAGGCCGAAATCCATAATCTGAACGATTCCGTCTTTGCGAATCATGATATTGTCCGGCTTGATATCGCGGTGCGCAATTCCCTTTTCGTGGGCGGCCGCAAGACCGTCGGCAATCTGGACGCCGATGTCGATCGCCTGCTTGATGCTGATGGAGCCCTTCTTCTCGGCAAGCGTCTGTCCGTCGACAAATTCCATGACGATGAACATCTGGCCATCGTATACCTGGATATCGTGGATGGTGCAGACGTTCGGATGATTCATTGAGGACGCTGCTTTGGCTTCCTGGATGAACCGGGTTTTGTCCTGCTCTGAAGCATTCAGATGGGGAGGGAGGAATTTCAAAGCCACGAAGCGTTCGAGTTTGGTGTCCTGGGCCTTATACACCACGCCCATGCCGCCTTCGCCGAGTTTCTCAATGATCTTATAGTGCGAAACAGTCTGACCGACCAAAACCAAATCCTCCGGAATCAAAATTTTGGATGTTGATTGCTGTTAATTTGAGAAATCATGAGCGAACGGAAATCAACTTCACAATGTCAGTTCTTGCTTCCGGCGAATTTTCCGTTCAATTCGGAAATCCATTCAAGAACGACTGTCAATTTGGATTGCGTCAATTCCTGGGTGCGTACGACTCCTGCAGCGAACCGGTCTCCCTGCGGCGCAATGTCCTGAATGCTCGCGTTCGGCGGAATGGTAAACAGGACCTTCGGGATTGAGAAATCGAACGACGATGATTCTTTGATCTCAGTGACCATGAGTTTCGAATCATTGATGTAAAACAATTCTCTGCCATTTCTGTTCCACAGCGGTGCAATCCCTCCATCAGCGGAAATTTGCCACTTGCCGTCCCTCCCTGGATACGGAATGACGTAGACTTCATCCCTTCCAGACTCATTTGAACTGTAGGCGATCCAGCGACCGTCCGGCGAAAACGAGGCGCCGCGTTCAATTGCAGGAGTCCGGAGAAACGGAACTGGCTTGCGATCTCCATCCAACGGGAGAATCCATATGTCGCCATTTTGAATGAACGCCAGCACTTTTCCGTCCGATCGGATAGAAGTCAATGATGAAACGTTAAGACCATTGGTCAGCCGCTCTTCGGGACCGCTTCCGTCCCACGCCTTTCTGAATATGTCTGGAGTGGCGCCGTTTTCTGCAAGGTAAAAAACGTATTTCCCATCGGGTGACCAAAGAGGATCGGCGTGATTCCCCCCTTCGAATGTCAAACGTGTCAAGGTACCCCGGATTCGATGATAGACCCAAATATCGTCGTTTGCTGCCTGAACTGCGATGGCGATTTTTTGTCCATCCGGGGAAAACGACGCCGCGGCATAAGCACGCGCACTGTCGAGCAACGGCAGCATTTTGCCCTGGCGGTTTAGCCATACTTCAGCGACATTGTCAAATGAAAGCGGGCCCGATGGGGCAAAGACAAACGCGCCGGTCGATGAAAATGCCATGACCACATCGCCGGAGCCGTGATTCAGCCATCCGCCCGCTTCAATGGCAACAGGAGGCCCTTTTACTTCAAGCCTGTCAGCATCGAGCGAAACTGCGTAGATGCTGGCCCCACGACCGTAGACAAGATATCCCGCTGGAACATATTGTCCGCCCGTTCCTCCCCTTACCAATATTGTTCTCTTCCCTGAACCAATGCGTTCTGCTTCGATCAGGGCGTCATCGAAGGTGGCAATGTTGTTTGTTTTTACGGTGAAGATGATTGTTTTGCCGTCGGGAAGAAGCTGCGGGAACCGATGGCTGATTTCGCCAGCTTTCGTGTCCAGCTTGGTAATCAGCTCTGGTGTTCCGCCTTCAGCAGAAACCCTCGAAATTCCCCGGCTGATGTGACCAAAAAGAATGGTGTTGTCGTGTGTCCAGGCTATGCCTCGAGATTGTCCTTCGATGGCGCAAATCCTTTCCGACGCTCCTCCCGCAATCGGAACCTTCCAGATGGCCCCGTTGGCCTCATACGCGATCCATTGGTCGTCGGGTGAAAACACCGGGTAAAGTGCGCCGTCAGTTCCCTGGATCGGGACTGCGTCGAGTTGGTCCAGCCGCCGAACAAAGAGCCGGATGGTATTCCCGGAAAGACCGCAGTATGCCATATAACGTCCGTCCGACGACAGCGTGACGCCGTTTGTATTGCCTCCTACCAGCGGGGCGTTTGCCGGTAAATCGATCGTGAATCGCATCACCGGCCGCGTGACAACGCTCGTCCTCCATGGATTCCACACCAACACGACAACAAAAAGGGCAAGCAAACCGGAAATTGCGGGCCAAACGGTTCTTCTCCATTTCGTCGTCGCCGTCTCGATCGTTTCCAACCGGCGCGTGTCAGGCACAGGTCTTGCAGCGGTGATTCGGCTCATGCGCTGGCGGGAGGATTCCCTTTTGAATCGCTTCAGATCGATGGCAATTTGCCTGGCCGATTGAGAACGCTCATTCGGGTCCTTTTCCAGACACTCAAGGACGAGCGCATCGAGTGTCGGATCGATCTCCGGTCTTACCGAGGACATTGGCGCCGGATCGACATTGACAATTTCGTAGGCAAGCGCGGTTTCGTGAATACCTTTAAAGGGGAGCTGCCCTGTCAGCAATTCATACAGCAAAACACCGTATGAGAAAATATCCGACCGGTGATCTGCATCTTGTCCTTGAACCTGTTCCGGAGACATGTATCCCGCTGTACCGACCGTGCTTCCTTCTTTGGTCAACCGGGAAACGCCGTGAAGCTTGGCAAGGCCAAAATCCATGATTTGGGCAATGCCATCCTTCCGGATCATAATATTCTCAGGTTTGATATCCCGGTGGACGATCCCCTTCTCGTGCGCAGCGGCCAATCCATCGGCGACCTGAATGCCGATGTCGATGGCTTGCTTAAAGCTGACGCTGCTCTTTTTTTCCTGGAGCGTCTGTCCTTCCACGAATTCCATGATGATGAACATTTGGCCATCGTGTTCCTGGATATCGTGGATAGTGCAGACATTGGGATGATTGAGGGCGGATGCAGCCTTTGCCTCCTGGATGAACCGTGCTTTATCTGCCTCTGAAGCGTTGAGGTGGGGAGGGAGAAACTTCAGCGCGACGAACCGGTCGAGTTTCGTGTCCTGGGCTTTGTACACCACCCCCATGCCGCCTTCGCCGAGCTTTTCCAGAATCTTGTAGTGGCTAATTGTTGAACCAATCATAGGAACCTCAATTTCCAGCTCCCGACGGAAAGCGTCGGGATGCTCAAACTTCCATCGACTCGTTGAAAGGCACTCGTCGGGAAGTCTGGCACTTCGCCGAGCTTTTCAACTATCTTATAATGAGAGACTGTTGAACCAATCATGGGTGTTCAATGTCCGTTAGATGATAGAGCCTGAGAAGCATTTGGATCCAGATCATTTCCTGAGCACGAGTTGTTCAAATCGTTTGCTTCCGTGCAGGGGATTCCACGCCGGATCCAGGCGGATATATGTCGCTGAGAACTCTGACGGTATTGAAAGCAAGCGTTCGAGAAGGTCGATTGCTTTCTCCTGATTGCCCGTCATTGCATAGATCCTGGCAAGATCGGCGAGCCGGAACGCACCACGCCACGCCTCCTTTTCCAGAGGAAGAAGAGCGACGCCGCGTTCCCCCTCTCGTAAAGCGTCTTGTGTCCGGTTGAGTCCCGCGTAGGCAATTCCCAGGGAAGAATGCATCCGTTCGTCGTCCGGCTTCACCTTCAATTCGCGTTCCAGTTGTACCCTCGCTTTGTCGAAGAATGTGCGAGCCTTGGCGGGAGATCCTCTTAACGACCAAATCTGGGCGAGAAGTAGCGACTGCGGGTAATACACAAACTGGTTGCCGATCACATTGCCGGGTATGGAGTTGACGACGTGCTCTGCTTGCGCAAAGTCTCCGGTCATCAACGAAATACCGTATTCATCCAAATCAAGTCCAATGTCTTCGACGACGCTTCCGTATTGTCGACCGCGTTTCAACAAATCGACTGCAGCTGGAATGTCACCTTTCCACAAAAGCAGATTCTTGGCTTTTTCTGCATAGACCGTTTGAATGTCGGGAGCCAGGCCCAATGATCGATCATACACCTCGTCCGCCCGGGCATATTGTCTCGCAAGGGTCAATGTTTCTCCGAGCTGGCGAACCAGATCCGCGACCCGCGGGTTGCCTTGAACGGCTTTCTCAAAGGCGTCGATGGATTCCAGCATTCGACCCTGGCGCCTGTACACCGAGGCCATGCCATAGTAGACATCGGCATTCCCTGGTTGAAGGTCGAGTGCGACGGAGAACTCCTTGAGGGAATTGACATAGTCGAGAAGTCCGTGGTAGTAGTACCAACCCATCGCCTCGTGGGCGGCAGTGAGGTTTGACGACAGCGAAAGAGCTTTATCTGCGGCTTCCCGGGCTTTGTCCAGGCGGGTTTGTGTCCGGTCGTAGAAGAACCAGTACATGTTCGAATAGACGATGCTGAGTTTTGCATAGGCGGCTGCAAATGATGGGTCTGCCTGAATCGCTCTTTGAAAAAGAGTCGCTGCAATCTCATGGTCCGAACGCGCAGTCGACCGATTCGAGTATTCAATACCCTGGAGATAATAATCATACGCCTGAGCGCTTGAAGTCAATTTCTCTTTGAGAGAGGCCGCTTCCGGTTTCAGCAGCCTCACGTCGAGAGCACCCGCCACTTTTGTCGCAATGTTGGACTGGAGGGAGAACGCGTCCGTGGGGGAGGCATCAAGCGCTTCCGACCAGACCTGTAATCCCGAATTCACACTGATCAGTTCGGGGATGACGCGGACTTGCTGCCCGGACCAACGGACAGTCCCCATCAGCACATACTGCACCCCCAACTCGTTGCCGATATCCCTGATTGACTTCTTGGATCCTTTGTACGTGCGGGCACTCGAACGTGCAATGACGCCGAGACCGGAAAGGCCGGAAAGGCGGGTGGTGATCTCTTCGGTGATGCCATCGGCAAAGTATTCCTTTGCGGGATCAGACTGATTTTCAAAGGGAAGGACGGCGATAGTCTTTCGACCGGAGGAGTTGTCGGTCCACGGATGAACGAGCAGCAAGCCGGCGATAACAGCAGCCCCCGCAACTCCCAGAGTTCCCCACTGCATCAATTTCTTTCTCGAGCCAACCTTGTGAGCCGGTACGGGCTTCTCGTTCAGTGGGGGGTTGGCTGCGCCCGCAATTGTCGGACGAACAACTCTTGCGGTCTTCTTCTTCTCCCGCCTGAGTTCGCTTACCATGTCGGCCACCGATTGATACCGGTCTTCCGGGTCTTTCTCCAATGCCCGTCCAATGATCCTGTCAAGTTCCGGTGATAGGTCAGGCTTGAACTTGGTCAGCGGCGAGGGTTCCTCGTTCACGATCGAGTAGACCATCGCCGCCTCGTGCTCACCCCGAAAGGGAAGCTGTCCTGTCAACATTTCGAACAGAAGCACGCCATAGGAAAAGATGTCGCTCCGCGTGTCAACTTCACCCCCCTGGATTTGTTCTGGGGCCATGTACCCCAACGTTCCCACCGTGCTTGACGTCCGCGTGAGCTTGAGGGATCCTTTCAGCTTTGCCAGGCCAAAGTCCATGACCTTCACCTGCCCCTTGGAGGTGAGCATGATATTTTCGGCTTTGATATCCCTGTGTACAATCCCCTTTGAGTGGGCTTCGTGGAGTGCTTCACCGATCTGGATGGCCGCATTCAAGGCATCATCGACCCTGGAGTAGGGGAGTTTATTGCTTAGCGTTCCCCCCTCGATGTATTCCATATCAATGAACATCTTATCGCCGTCGACTTCGACACCGTGGATGGTACAAATGTTGGCATGATTGAGCGAAGCGGCGGCTTTTGCTTCCTGGAGGAAGCGAGCCTTCATCTCTTCGTTCACGGAGACGTGCGCAGGGAGGAACTTCAGGGCAACGATGCGATCGAGCTTTGTATCCCGGGCCTTGTACACCACGCCCATGCCCCCTTCACCCAGCTTTTCAAGAATCTTGTAATGAGAAACGGTCTGTTCGATCATCGAGATTCCTTTACTGTCTCCAGGGCATTCATCAACATCGGCCTCTTCAATTCGTTCCGTGGTGAGGCATCACGAAAATCTTTTGAATCGGGCTCGTCGTCAATCGATTCCCGAATTCAATTCTCAAACCGCACGCAGCAACAAGATCCTTTTTGATGGCACTCCCGCCCCATGTGCAGCCGACAATTCGCACGCGCACACGAGCGAGCCCTTTTTTTTCGAACCACCCGCCCGAGACACTGTATGAGCCCCCATCCAGCACACGAATGACGTACAGCGATTTCAGCGTCCTCACAAAAATCCAATCGCCGGACTTCAGGCTGGATTTTCTGACCTCGTCAAGGTTGTTGACAGATCGCACGAGGCTGGCGAGGGTAGTACCCATACGACCCTCGCGGTGATCTTGTGAATCGTTGTGGCCTGCGTCCGCGTTGTCGTCGCTCACGGTGGAATCGCTTTCGTTGTTGGTCCAGTGCTCTTCGATTCGATCAAACCATGTCGAACATGAGGAACTCACCGTCGTGCGCCGTTGGAATCCTGACGTACTGATCCGACGGTCCAACCTATCGATTGTAACACAATTGTATGATGAACCAGTGTGGGCGAGCAGATAACACCAATTGACCCAAGATCAGAACAGATGCGGGGTCATAATTAGTTTCAAGCTCGGGGATTCAACAAGGGCAGGACACCCGCTGTGGGAATAATAGGCAAAATCAATGCTTATGTCAAATTCGAGAAAAGCAATAAGAACCAGTATCTGCGGGTATTTTAGAGGCTGTTTTAGAGGGATTTCAATAACCGGTGAGCTGTTACACCCCTCTCAACGAGAAGCTTCGG
>DATDNS010000308.1:0-2151 GCA_036518155.1 Bacteroidota bacterium | reverse complement strand
TGCCGGCTCTTCTCTCATTCCTCAATACAAACAAGTATCCCGCTTCGTTCTCGTTCTTGCTGATGACGCTGGGTCCCGTCATCGCACTGATGCCGTGGTTGGAACAAGCCCGAGGTCGCTTTGCAGCCCCGGTCGCGTTGTTCGGTCGCGTGCCGTTCTTTTACTATATGCTGCATATTCCGTTGATCCACTTGGCCGCAGTCGTTGCTTCTTTGTTGATTCACGGAGAAGTGAGCAGTTGGCTGTTCACCAACCATCCCATGGGTAATCCTCCGCCGCCGGAAGGATATCCCTGGACGTTGTGGCAGCTTTATCTCGTATGGGCTGTGGTCATTGTTGTTTTGTATTTTGCGTGTCGCTGGTACGCGGAGCTGAAGTCCAGGCGCAGAGATTGGTGGTTGAAATATCTGTGACCGATCTTTCCCGCCTCCTGATCGAAGAATTGCGCACGTCGTGAATATCACCGACGGGTTGAATTCCCGGAGAGCAAGGCTTACGAGAAAGCATATCAAAAACCCCAGCCAAAATCATTGCGAGCGCAGTCCCGAAGGGACAGGCGAAGCAATCTAAAACCCTGTGTAGCGGCAGTTGCAAGATTGCTTCGGCATCCTTCGGCAAGTTCAGGGGGCCGCGCAACGACAAATAGCTTGGTGTTGAGATGGGCTCTATTCTGCCACGGTAAGTTTGTACCCTTTCCCGTGGACGTTCTTGATTTCAAGCGAAGGGTCGGCGGACAGAAATTTACGGATCTTGGAGATGAAGACATCCAGACTGCGGCTGTTGAAGTATGAATCGTCCCCCCAGATCGATTTCAGGATATCGTTCCGGTAAAGTACTTCATTGCGATGGGCGCAGAGCATTTCCAGCAATTCTGATTCTTTCGATGTCAGCTTCCGGTCGCCCGACCGTGAGCTGAGAACCTGCCGGTCGCGGTCAAACTTGAGTTTGCCGAGCTTGATGACAGATGGGAGAGAGGAAGGGGCCGGACTGGAACCCGATCTTTTCAATACGGCGCGGATCCTCAACAATAGTTCCTCAACGCTGAACGGCTTCGTGATGTAGTCGTCCGCGCCGATGGTAAGACCCTCAATCCGGTCCTCTTTCAGCGAGTTTGCCGTGAGGAAGATGACCGGAGTCATCGAATCAATGGCCCGGAATTGACGCGCGAAGGTGAACCCGTCCTTCTTCGGCATCATCACATCCGCGAGACACAAATCGAACCGCTTCCGTTTTGCTTCAGCAAGCCCGTCCTCGCCGTTGAGTTTCAGCGTCACAGAAAATCCGTTCGCTTCAAGATGATCCTGGACCACCATACCGAGGTTCGGGTCGTCTTCGAGCAGGAGAATATGTTGTCGCCGTGTCTTCGTCACAAACCATTCGTGTGAATTGTATCGGGTTCTGTTACGAAAGCGGGAAGCGCAGTTCGACGGTCGTTCCTGCCCCGGGCAGACTCTGAATCGTTATGGTACCGTGGTGAGCTTCGGTCACGAGTTTTACGTAACTAAGTCCGAGTCCGAAACCCTTCACGTCGTGGAGATTTCCGGTCGGCACCCTGTAGTACTTCTCGAACACCTTCTCCAAATGTTCATCCGCAATTCCGATGCCGTTATCCTGGACACGAATAATCAACCGGTCGGTACCCGATGCCGTGGAGACAACAATCTTCGGAGTGTCGCGTGTGTACTTTACAGCGTTGTCGAGCACGTTGTGAATAATGTTCTCGAGGTGAACGGCATCGGCGTGGATCGTGCTTCGTGACGCACCGAGCGTTGTGGTGATGCTCCCCTTTCGGGCAGTCATTTGCAGAGAAATACTTTCCACCGCCTTCGTGATGACCTTGTGCACGTCCACGGGAACGAGGTTCAGTTCGTAATCCCCTTCCTCGAGCGCAGACATCTGGAGAATCTTCTCGACCTGCTTCTTCATCCGGTTATTCTCGTCGGCGATCATCCCGTTATAGCGTTTGACCTTCGGCTGCGAGCGGGAATTCTCCGGCCGGGCAATCGCCTCGCTGGCGAGCGAAATCGTCGAGATCGGTGTTTTGAACTCGTGGGTCATGTTGTTGATGAAATCGGAGAGCCGGCCGGCAAATTCTTTCTGGCGGAGGATCGTGCGGACAATGTAGACAAAGCAGAAGATGATAATCGCCAC
>DATDNS010000307.1:0-3949 GCA_036518155.1 Bacteroidota bacterium | reverse complement strand
AGCCTTCGGCCCGTCGCGCATCGCCACAGCCACCGCACGATTCAGTTCGACGACGGGCGACGGCTCCGCTCTCAACAGAACGTCGTAAAGTCCCACGATTTCCGACCAGTTCGTTTCGGATGCCTTGGGAGCTTCAGCGTGTACCGCCGCTATTGCTGCCTGGACGGTGTATGGACCAAATCTCCTCGAGGAAAGAGCCTGCTCAACTAACGCTACTCCTTCCTTAATTTGTTCCCGATTCCAGAGAGATCGGTCCTGGTCTTCAAGGAGGATCAAATCTCCGTCGGGAGACGTGCGTGCGGCACGATGGGATTCCTGGAGCAACATGAGCGCCAACAGGCCCTCAGCTTCCGGTTCGGGGAGCAATTGGACGAGCAAACGTCCAAGCCGGATTGCCTCGCCGGAAAGGTCGGCACGAGTCACCAAGTCGCCGGAGGAGGCTGAATACCCTTCGTTGAACACAAGATAGATGACCTGGAGCACGGTGCCCAATCGTTCCGGCAGCTCGGCCGGTGACGGCACCTGGAAGGGAATACGTGCTTCACGGATCTTCGCCTTCGCCCGGACGATGCGCTGGGCAAGCGTCGTGGGGGTGGACAGAAACGCTCGGGCGATTTCTTCTGTCGTCAGGTCGCAGACCTCGCGGAGGGTGAGCGCAACCCGGGCTTCCGGAGAAAGCGCCGGATGGCAGCACGTAAAGATCAGCCTGAGCTCATCGTCTTCAATTCCCTTGTCGATCTGATCGTGGGGGTCCGGCGCATCGTCTTCGAGCTTGTCGGCAACCTGATCCAGGTTTCCATCGAACCGTGCGTTTCTGCGGATGCCGTCGATGGCTTTGAAGCGGCCGGTTGAAACGAGCCATGCCCGCGGGTTTACCGGGACGCCTTCGTGTACCCATTGTTCCCCGGCGACAGCAAAAGCGTCGTGCATTGCGTCCTCCGCGACATCGAAGTCTCCGAGGAGCCGGATCAGTGTGGCGAGGATTCGGCGTGACTCGGCCTTGTAGATTCTGTCTAGTTCCTGACGGATATGTTGGCTGGATTCTGCCACTGTTCCAATGGTCATTTCCTTAAGGTCGTGCATAATACTTCTTGCGGAGAAGAAAGGCAAGATTGAAAGTTGGCTGTGGCTTTGGTATCTTCGAACGAACGTAAAGTTCTTCACATACGTTGTCCAATTGTGGCTGCTTCGTTTGTCATGAGAGTGTAAGGCAACTACGCAATCATACGATACAAGGAGGAGTACAGAAATGGAAGAATACATGTTGATTTTCAGGCACCAGGATGGCCACAAGGTGGCTTCACCCGAACAGATTCAAGTATGGATGAAACAGACAATGGATTGGATAGGCGGCATCGCCGCCCAGAACAAATTCAGCGGCGGTAATGGTCTGCCGTTCGATGAGGCCAGAGTTGTCCGGACAAAAAACTCAAAACCCGTCGTCACAAATGGGCCTTTTGGCGAGATCAAAGAAACCATCGGAGGGTACATTGTTGTTAAGGCTAAGTCGGTTGAGGAAGCGGTGGAATTTGCAAAGGGATCTCCCGTTCTCCAGGGGGAAGGCAATAGTGTCGAAGTGAGAAAAATTGCCGCCGGCCATGCCGAGTCGTTTGTGAAGATTTCGAAACAAAAGAAATGATTGTCACTCAAAACAAGGGCAACGACCGTGAAAGAATTCATGTTTGTGTTCCGTCGGAATCCCGACTCGGAAAAGACATTCCAATCTCCCGAAAAAATGCAGGCATTGTGGAAAGCGTGGCAGGATTGGACTGAAAGTCTGGTTGCTCAAAACAGGCTGGCCGGAACGGGCAAACGGCTCGGCACCGACGGCAAGGTGGTGAATCCGAAGCGACTCGTCACAAACGGGCCTTACGTTGAACTCAAAGAGACCGTGGCGGGTTATATGTTTGTGTATGCGAACACGATCGACGAGGCAGTTGAAATTGCAAAGGCATCCCCGAATCTCACCATGGGCGGAACTGTGGAAGTGCGGCCTGTCGTTTCAGAAAACAACACCGCCTGAGCGGGAAGATCGACCGAACTATTCGCCTTCAACTGAACGATAACAACGAAAACCTACGGAGATACGTTCATGAACGTCAAAACGACCGCATATTGGGTAACCACAGCATTCCTCGTGTTTGGAGTATTGAGTGGGGGAGTGTCGGAATTGATGCGTCGCCCCGAAAATGTCGAAGGGATCGTTCGCCTCGGCTATCCCGTGTACCTCGTCAGCATCATCGGCTTCTGGAAAGTCCTTGGATCCATCGTCCTGCTCCTCCCGCGATTTCCGCGTCTCAAGGAATGGGCGTATGCCGGGATCTTCTTCAATATGACGGGTGCAGCGGTTTCACACGCCGTGTGCGGCGATGCACCGTGGCACGTTTTCGCCACCCTTGCCTTTGCCGTTCTCACGCTCGCATCCTGGGCGCTCCGTCCTCAAAGTCGGACCCTTGGAACTCTCACCGTGTCCCGGGCATCCGGCTGACTCCGGTCAATGTGGAGAGCTGTACTCTTGGATGGAACAGGAACATCTCATACCGCACCTCTTTAGGACCGAATACAGGAAGATCGTCTCAGTTCTCTGCAAGCGTTTCGGATTCGACCGGATAGAAACTGCCGAAGATATTGCCAGCGATACATTCCTTACCGCTGCACAAACATGGGGATTGAACGGCGTTCCGCCGAATCCAGCCGCCTGGCTGTATACGGTCGCCAAGAACAAGGCGAAGAATCATTTGCAGCGGGAACATACGTTCGAAGAATCCGTTGCTCCCGAATTGGCAAGGACTTCTCCCGCCGTCGATGAGCAGGACATAGATTTGTCCCCGCAGAACATCAACGACAGCCAGTTGCAGATGATGTTTGCGATCTGTCACCCGTCCATCCCGCCTGAAGCGCAGATCGGACTGTCGCTCCGCATTCTGTGCGGCTTCGGCATCGAGGAGATCGCCGACGCTTTTTTGACGAACAAAGAGACGATCAACAAACGGCTGTTCCGTGCGAAGGAGACACTTCGGGAGGAAAAGATCGCCGTCGCCCCTCCGGACCCTTCGGAAATTGAACGGCGGCTGTCCACGGTGTTAACAACCATCTATCTATTGTTCAGCGAGGGTTATTATTCCGCCAGTCAGAACACAACACTTCGGAAGGACGTTTGTCTGGAGGCGATGCGATTGTGCACCATGCTCGTTGAAAACCCGGGAACGAACAAGCCGCAGGTCAATGCCCTTCTTTCCCTGATGTGCTTTCACGCTTCACGATTTGACGCGCGCGTAACCGCGAAAGGGGACCACGTTCTCTACGACGACCAGGATACGAGTCTTTGGGATTCAGACTTGATAACCAAGGGAGCGTATTTCCTTCGCTGCTCGGCGAACGGGAATACAATTTCAAAATATCATCTGGAAGCTGCGATCGCCTATTGGCATACACAAAAATCAGATACAAAGGAGAAATGGGAGAACATCCTGCAACTCTACAATCAGCTCTTGCAGCTGGAGTATTCTCCCGTCGCAGCGTTGAACCGGACCTACGCTCTTTCAAAAGCGAATGGAAAACAGGAGGCAATCATTGAAGCAGAGAAACTGAAATTGAACAACAATCATTTCTATTTCGCACTCCTTGGCGAGCTCTACAAAGGAATCGACGATGGGAAGGCCCGGGAGCATTTCAAGAAGGCATACGCGCTCGCCAGAACGCAAACGGACAAGAAGACAATTCAAAGCAAGCTCGACGCTCTTTAGCCTACGACGTCAACGGACATTCCAACGATCTCCCGGCGTCGAGGGGCAGTAGCAGTGGCGGGCAGAGATACGTCTCATTTCTTCTCCAGGTATTCCTTCAGTGATCTGCCAATGAGGTCTGTCCAACCTTCAACAAAGTTCTTCTTCGCGAAATGGGGATTGTCCTTAGGGAAGGTCTCGAGGCCGGCGTGTGTGATTCTCAG
>DATDNS010000306.1:0-2200 GCA_036518155.1 Bacteroidota bacterium | reverse complement strand
CATCTGCCGCCAATGTCTGAAGCCGAAGAAATCGAAGCCGTACACCGCGCATCCCGGGAGTGTGTCAGGGATGGACTGACAACCGTCCACGATATGGGAATTGATTCGACTGAAGTTGTGCTCTACAAGCGGTTGATCGACACCGGGCAGCTGCCACTTCGAATTTATGCCGCAATTGGCGGAGTGGGAAGTCTGTGGAACCAATTCCTGAAAGACGGACCGCTGATTGGTTATGGGAATAACAGACTGACAATACGCGCCTTAAAACTCTATATCGATGGAGCGCTCGGTTCGCGCGGAGCGGCACTCATCAATCCGTACAACGATGATCCGGGAAACAGAGGCCTGACGGTCTCGAGCGAGGAACTGATCCGCAGTGCGACTGTTGACGCCCTTACCCACGGATTCCAGGTATGCACACACGCCATCGGCGATCGGGGGAACAATATCGTCCTTCGGATGTACGCATCAGCACTCCGCGAGGTTCCGGTACGCGATCCTCGACTGAGAATCGAACACGCTCAGGTGCTCGATCCGGGCGATATCCCGAAATTCAAAGAGGAGGGGATCATTCCGAGCATGCAACCCACGCACTGTACGTCCGATATGTACTGGGCTGAAGCTCGACTGGGGCCCGAAAGAATTCGCAACGCATACGCCTGGAGGTCGTTGCTGAACACCGGAGTTGTGATTCCCGGCGGATCCGATTTTCCCGTCGAAGATCCGAATCCAATTTGGGGAATCTACGCTGCAGTAACAAGGAAGGACAAAGAAGGACGCCCCCGGAATGCGGCAGAGGCCGCAAAATATTTTGAGTTCTCTAAGGAAGGGATTACAGACACGTCGGCGTTCGACAATGGTTGGTATCCCGCACAGAAAATGACCCGCGAAGAAGCCTTAAGGAGTTTCACGACGTGGGGAGCTTGGGCGGCGTTCGAAGATCATCTGAAAGGCTCGTTGCAGAAAGGCATGCTTGCGGATTTTGTTGTGCTTTCCTCAGACATCACGAAAATTCCTGACGACGAGATCCTCAGCGTGCGTGTCCTGAGGACATATGTGGGGGGGCAGGAAGTCTATTCGGTGACCGAATAAGAATCGCTAATGATTGGACATATTTTCGTCGTTCCGGGAACAGTGAGGTCAGGGAAAATTCAAAAGTGGGCGTGTGCGGCGGAAAGGTTACACGTGACGGCATTGAGAAAAGAACACGGGTTCCCAAAAACGACAGAATTCCGCAGGCAGACGATTTCGCGCTGTGAACATTGTCTCCTGACCGTCAATTCCCCAATATTGTTTTTAGAATGAAAATAGTGTAAGTTGCCCGTTGAGATTCCTCCAAGCGCACACGAATCAACTCTTCCATGCCCTATAAAGTACTGGTTGCCGACGATGATGAAGGCCAGCGAAAGTCGCACGGATTCGCCCTCGAAGTAGCGACTGCGATCGTCGAAGATGAAATTGCAATCACGGAAACAGCGACGAGCGTGGAAACGTGGAACAAGATCAAGTCCGAAGTGTTCAACCTGATCATTTTGGATAATGATTTCAAAGACACCAACCTTAAAGGACATCTCCCCGGTATTGCCTTGCTGCAACTGGCAAAGAAAGAAGGAGCCAATCGCGGCACACCGATTTTCTTCTGCAGTGCAGACGCTTACGACACGTTGAAGTCGATGGTGGAAAAACACGGCGGTATCTATCTTCCGAAAGTCGGCTATGATATTGAAGCAGTAGCCCAGAAATTTGCAGAGAAACTCAAGAAATAAGGAATCCGCAATTCCACGGTTAAGCAAAGGCTGCCTGCGGGCGGCCTTTTTTGTTTGGAGGAGCCCGGAGCGTGGACGCTGATGCCGTTCTGAAGAAGAACTTCTGGATTCATTTGATCGAAGGGGCTACGTACCTGAGTTCAGGCGTGCTCCTCTCGCCACAGACTGTCCTGCCGGCTCTTGTCGACAAACTTGGCGGGGGCAATGTTGCCATCGGTGCAATACCGATCGTTGTCTCGCTGATGTATTTCCTCCCGCAAATCGTTTCAGCCAACTACATCCGTTCGAGCCCGTTCCGAAAAGGGTGGACCCTGCGCCTGGGCATGCTGCAACGTGTACAGATACTTCTGTTTGCGATTATCATCGGATTCCTGGGATTGCGGTCTCCGGGTGTCACCCTTGCCGCATTCTTTGTGATCTATGTCGTAAATCAG
>DATDNS010000305.1:0-8166 GCA_036518155.1 Bacteroidota bacterium | reverse complement strand
CTGTTGATACGTTGAAAGAGGTGTCCGCTGAAGTGACAGGTATTCCTCACGGGCGGAAACAAGATTGTTCTGCAGGACAAAGACTTCTGCGATCTTTTGAGATGCGCTGCACTTGAGTTCAACTGTTCGGGCGGATTGTTTTACCTGACGAAACGCATCCAACGCACCGTTGAGATCAAAAAACCGGTTCATGCGAATCATGCCAATTCGATACAGCGACTCGGCGGCCAGGTCAGACGCGGGATAGTCTCTGATCATTTCCTCGTAAAGGCGGACAATCCCCTGAAAACTCTTCTCAGTCTCTGATACCCTTGCTGGCAGGAATTCGCCGCCTGTTGGAATGTCCGAAGGGCTTGTTGCGAACGCAGAATCAGCCTGACCGTTGATGTCTTCCATCGAGCGGGCGTACCCGAAGCGGGCCAGAGAAACGACGCCGGGATTCTGCGATCTCTCAATAATATCCCGGAATGCCGCTGCGGCAATGCCGAATTGCCGTTCCTGGGATGCACGCTTCGCAAAATCAAGGAGTTCAGCCCCGTTTGATTTTGACAATTGATCGATGGCGAGGTACTCTTCAAGTGCCGCCTGGTAGTCCCCTCCTTCCACCGCCAGCCAGGCCAGAAGCTTGCGCAAGGTAATATTTTCAGGCTTTTTTTCAACTTCACCGCGGACAACACCTGTTGCCGCCTGCAAACCCTCTTTACGCACGGTGAACGATGCAATCCTGGATTCTATGAACGGAAGTTGCTGCGGGGAATTCTCGAGGAGTTTCACAAACTCGGTCGATGCATCAGTATACTGTTGCAGTGCGCTGTAGAGAGTGGCAAGTTCGTCCGTAAACGCATTTTCATTGTGCGTTGCGGTTCTCCCCTCCCGGTAGACTTGAATCGCCTGATCAAACAGGCGGTGCTCCATCATTTGGGAGGCAACGACACGGTACAAGCCGGCGTTCTTCGAATCGACTTCGATCAGATGATTCCAAACCGAATCAGCCTTTTGCGCGGACCCAGACTCGTAATAGAGACCGCCCAGAGAAGCTCGGAGCAGGATATCCGACGGCTGAGCGATCAGACGGCGTTCGACAAGTCGGATCGCCTTGTCGTATTCACGCAATTGCGTGTACCCACGACGAAGACCGTCGAAGTAGACATAGTTGTCGGGGTCGGAGCGGTACAACCCCTCGTAGAGTGCAATTGCGCGTTCCCAGTCACCAGCTTGTTCCAGCGACTGGGCAAGTCGGAGATTCAACGATGCATCAGACTCCTGTGCACGGAGAGCAGACGCAGCGCATACAAGCATGAGAAAAACAAAAATATGTCGTGATATGTTGTGTATCATTCGTCCGCAAGAAATCAACACGAATATACCAAAAAAACGATGCTTCTCCAACGAACTCACGTCGCTGCGACATCCATCGCCTGCGGTCCGATTTCTTGACATGCCTGGTGAATTTACTTAACTTGCCTTCGCATCGGGAGGCGGTTTCATGACGAATATAGCGATACTGGGATCGACAGGCTCCATCGGGCGGAGCAGCCTGGAGGTTATCAAGAACTTCCCCGAACGGTTTTGCGTTACGTATCTCACCGCAAACAGGAATATCGATCTCCTCCAGAAACAAATTGCTCAGGTTCATCCCCGCGGAGTTGTCGTCCTAGATCCCTGCAACGCTTCGGTATTGAGAAAAGTTCTTGATGGCAAGACCGAAGTCCTGTCGGGTGAAGAAGGGCTGCTCGAAATAGTGAAACGCGCCGACGTCGATCTCGTCATCAGTTCACTGGTTGGATTTGCCGGCCTGAAACCGACGATTGAGGCCATCAGAAGCGGAAAATCAATTGCCCTGGCAAACAAAGAAACGCTCGTTGTCGCCGGGCAGATTATCACTTCGCTTGTCAAGGAACACAATGTCCGGCTTATTCCGGTCGACAGCGAACACAGTGCAATTATGCAGTGTCTGGCCGGAGAAGAATCGTCGCAGGTTGCGAAACTGATCCTGACCGCATCAGGAGGACCGTTCCTCAACAGGTCGGTAAAGGATTTTGAGAGCATAACGGTCGAGGAGGCGCTGAACCACCCCAACTGGAGCATGGGAAAGAAAATCACGATTGATTCGGCAACATTGATGAACAAAGGGCTGGAAGTGATTGAAGCCCACTGGCTGTTCGACCTGCCGCCCGAGCGTATTCAGGTGGTCATTCATCCCCAGTCCATCATCCATTCGATGGTGGAGTTTGTC
Organism: Bacteroidota bacterium; assembly: GCA_036518155.1. Classification (GTDB taxonomy): domain Bacteria; phylum Bacteroidota; class Ignavibacteria; order UBA10030; family UBA10030; genus JADGQA01. The sequence continues at coordinate 5,930 of DATDNS010000305.1, read as the reverse complement.
GACGGTTCCCTGAAGGCCCAGCTTGGCTTGCCGGACATGAAGATCCCGATTCAGTATGCGCTGACGTATCCGGCACGACTGCCCATGAACGGCGGGAGAATCGATTTTCCGAAGCTGAAATCGATGACATTCTTTGAGCCCGACCGAACGAAATTCAAATGCCTCCAAATTGCCTTCGACGTTCTCTCTCTTGGAGGAATTGCTCCCGCTGTCATGAATGCGGCCAACGAGGTGGCGGTGGAAGCGTTTCTTAGCAGGAAGATAGCATTCAATAAAATTCCCGAGATCATCGAGAAGGCGATCGATTCGCACATCACGATCGCGGCGCCGAATCTGGAAGATATTTTTGAGGCCGACCGTCTGACCAGGAAACGCGTTCATTCACTATTCTGACCACGCTTCACTCGAAATCAACCACCCATGGAAGTCCTTTCTTCAATCTTTTACTTTGCCGTAACGATCGGTATTCTTGTCTTTATTCATGAGTTTGGCCATTTCGCAGCAGCCAGATTGTTCGGAATCAGGACGGATGTTTTTGCGCTTGGCATGGGCTATCGTCTGTTCGGGTTCAACAGGGTCAACGGCTTCTCGTTCGGAAAACTCTCTGCCGACACCGATCTCAAAGGACATACCGACTACCGCGTCTCGGCGTTTCCCATCGGCGGCTACGTGAAAATTGCGGGAATGATTGATGAAAGCCTGGACACAGAATTCCTCACCAAAGAACCGCAGCCGTGGGAGTTCAGATCGAAACCAATCTGGCAAAGAATCATTGTCCTTTCCGCCGGTGTGACAATGAACATACTGCTTGCCATTGCGATCTTTTGGGGTCTGATCTATCACAACGGCAAGATTGTCCACCCTGTCACCGAAATAGGATATGTCGCAGCGGACAGCCCGGCACAAAAAGCAGGACTTCAACAGGGCGACAAAATTCTTTCGGTGAACAATGTCTCCGTCAAGTATTGGGAAGATGTTGAGAATGCGGTCTTCGCCGAAAATCTGGGAGAAGATATTCTTGTCAAAGTGGAACGCAATGCTGGAATTTTGTCGATTCCCATCAAAGCTTCCGCTGTTCCTCAGAATCCTGACAATTTTGGGTTGTTTCCGGTCGGGCTTGTTCCCGTCGTAGGGGACGTCGAAAAAGGAAAACCGGCAGATGGAATTGGACTGATGCCTCGCGACACGATCCTTCGTTTGAACGGCGAGCGGGTAACGTTCTCGTCGCTGCCGGCAATGGTTCGACAGCACGCCTCAGAGGAAATCACGATTCAATGGAAACGGGGTGACAAACTTCTGGAAGCAAAAGTGATCCCTACCAAGGAAGGGAAAATTGGCATTGCTTTATTTCCCGCATACCAGGGTCCCGTTGATCACATGAAGTATACACTCCTGGAAGCGTTTCCTACCAGCATCAAAGACGTTGTCGGAATGAGCAGACTTTTTCTTACCAATCTCTGGCAAATTGTCGCGGGCAAGGTTTCCTTCTCGAAATCGGTAGGCGGGCCGGTGAAAATCGCTCAAATGGCCAATCAGGCTGCCGAAGGAGGTGGAGCGAGTTTCCTCACGTTTATGGCCCTCCTGAGCATCAGTCTGGCCTTGCTCAATATCCTGCCATTTCCAGCCTTGGACGGTGGACATTTGCTGTTTGTAACGTATGAAGGCCTGTTTAGAAAGGAAATCCCGACCAAGGTCAAGATTGCTCTCCAGCAAACAGGGTTCTTCCTGCTCCTTGCATTTATGGCAGTGGTACTCTATAATGACATCTCAAATCTTTGAAATACAACAACTTGTGAGTGTGGTCACTAATCCGGAATCATTGGAACTGTATTTTTGAGTAAATATGAAACATTATCAGGAGGATCATCTCATGAGACGGAATTTTTCAACGGGCAGGCTTGCGTGGCTTCTCTTAGCCGTCTTCGTCGTCAGTTTCACGGCCGTACAAGCACAACCGGTCAAACACGTCACGTTCACGTTGCCGTCATTGGATTACGACGTCATCTATTTGGGGGACTTCATCGATGTAACCACCCAAAAACTGTCCAACAATATCCCAAACTTCACAGGGACGATCCAAACAGATGTCCCCGGGTACATTGTCTTGGAAGTTCATGCGTACATCAAGTTTAGAGGGGAATCAGATCAGGAGTTGGCGCACGTTGTGACATATCCTTTTTTTGTGAACGGAACCCGCCCGTTGACGTCTTCTGATTTGGCGGTTGGATCCTCCGATATCAAAATGAAAATATCAACCAACGTGTTTGACGGCAATTCGGCGTTGAAGAAAAGAATCGAGGACTATGCTGCGAGATTTCCGACTGCGCCAGTAGCGGATTATACAATGCAACTGATTGCCTACGACTCGAAGGGGGTGAATCAGATAGGACAGGCAACAAAACTGATAACGATCCGGAACGCTTCCCCCGAGGAGGTTCAGGTCAACTTGATTGACCCACAACCGGGTGCAGTGATTTCGACAACTCTGCCGACGTTCTCGTGGAATACACCCAACTCGAAGGTCACGCTTTACGTCTATGAGATGCTGCCGATTTATCAAAGCCCACAGGAAGCGATAACAGGAATACCATATTTGAAACTGGATATCGACGGCCCGCAGACGGTCACGTATCCTTCGGACGCAGCGCGCAGGCTGGAATTGAATAAGACTTATGTCTGGTTTGTGGAGGCCGCAGTTACCACGAATCGTCAGACCGTCCAACGTCGCAGCGAGGTCCGTCTCTTTAGGATCCGGCTCAACGATCAGTCGTCGCAGGAGATTTCCGATATGATGAACGGATTTGGAGGAAGTGCGGCCGGTACATTTGCCACACTTCAAAGCATCGGATGGGTTCCAGCCGGTACCATGACCATAGACGGGAAGCCACTCACGCTTGACGACCTGAAAGCATTGGTTGCGAGACTCCTCGCCCAGAACGTTCAAGTTACTGTTCGCGTAGAATAACGTTACGACGACGTCACTAATTAGGAGACTTTTTAATGAAACGTAAAAGTGTGTTTCTCATCCTGGTCGTCGTGAGCCTCTTTTTGCTCAGCCCCGCGTGGAAAGCGCCGCAGGACAAGGGAGATTTCCCGGCGACCGTCATCAAAGTAGTCAAGAGTGTCGACAAGAAAAGCCCAACCACGGGATGGCAGAAAGCGTTGCTTGCCGATCAGCTCCATTCCGGGTACGAGTTGAGAACAGAACAGGGCTCCTTCGCCATGATCAAGTTCCCCGATGAGACAAAAATCATCGTCAGGCAGAATTCGATTGTGCAGGTGAAGGCGCAGGTACAGGGGAGGCAGGTTCTCGACCGCAGCATCTACATGACAAAAGGCAATGTTGCCTTTGATGTTAAGAAGCAGGCAACGGAGCAATTCCGCTTTTCATCCCCGATTTCCGTTGCATCAATCCGGGGAACGCAGGGAGGATATTCCTCGGGGGCGGATAGTGTTGACCAACTGATTATCAACGAAGGGCTTGCAACGCTGACAAACCTTCTTTCACACCTCTCCCAGGATGTTTCGTCGGGTCAAATTGGAATTACTTATGGAAACGGACAAATTCTCGTGCAAAATTCCAACCCGGATCAAAAGCAGCAGGGAGACATAGGCAATACCGGACTCGGCGGTCAGGGCGGAAATCAGGGTCAGGGCGGTCAGAAGAGCAAACATCAACTTCGGATACCGGGTCAGGATAAAGACGGCCACAACAAGACGATCATCTTCGAGTGGGAAGAATAGTCCGCGGCTCTTTAGCCGGACGGAATCTTGATTCACTGTTCTACTTTTCCTACATTGGGGCGGCAAGAAGAACAATTCTTGCCGCCTTTTTTTTCTTCGGTTTCCAATCCACGCAACGATCAATAATTCCACAGGTGGCGCGATGAAGAGCACCCGCTTTTCCATAATGTTCTTGTTGACGATCGGGGGTTCCTGGCTTGCTCTTGCTCAACAGGGCACCCCGAAAGTCCTCAGGGTGAACGCGCCCAGTGCCGTTGCAGGAAAGCCACAGCCGATCAGTGTCGAGTTGCAGCAAAATGCACAAGTGCGACGGGTGACCTTGCGCTATCGTTCATTCGGCGAAACTTCCTTCAAGGGGATGGAGATGCTCCTCTCGGGGAACACCGCGACAGCAACGATATCCGCTGATGTTGTCCTGCCGCCGTACGTTGAATACTACTTTGAACTCCAGCTCGACAACGGAACAGAAACGTATCCGGTAGAAGGCCCTGAAGCAAATCCTCTGCAATTTACAGTCAAACCCAGCAATCCTAAAGATGCCGAAGTTCGATTTCTCTCTCCGGAGCCCGGGGAGACTGTTGCGGCGGAGGATCTGGTTATTGCAGTGTCTCTTTTTTACGCATCGGATGCGGTCAACCGAAAAGCCACAACGCTTTTTGTGGACGACGTCAATGTAACCGCACAGGCAGTCTGGTCTGATGATGTCCTGATTTACGCACCGCAAAATTTCCAGCGACCGTTGAACCAGGGGGCACATTTCATCCGCGTCGAATTGAGAGACACAACGGGAAAACCCTATCACGCAATTGAACAGAGCTTCAGTCTTTCGAGTGCGGCCGCAATTGCCGAGCAGAAAGCTCGTTTGCAGACGGTGGGGAGCGCAAACGTCGAAGTCAGAGACGAGGATTTGAGTTCGGGAAAGACGACGTATGTCCGCGGAGATGTACGGATCGACAACACATACAAATCCTACGGCTTCGGCGGGAATGTTCACCTGGACAACCAGGAACGAAGCAGCCGTCAGCCCCAGAACAGGTATCTTCTCTATGGCCAGACGGATTTCCTCCGGCTCCAATACGGCGACGCATTTCCCACGTTTCCGTCCCTGATCGTCAGCGGAACCAGAGTCAGGGGGATCACGGGGAACCTCGCACTCGGGTTCTTCAATTTGGATGTCACGTATGGTCAAATAACGCGAAAGGTTGAAGGGACCTACGATTCAACGTACACGTATCCATCAATTTCGGCTGCAAGCGGTCGGCCCCTCCAGACAGTCCGGGTGGGCAACGATTCAACGACTTTTGACTTTTTCACCCCCGGCACAGGAACCTTTACCCGAAACCTTGTTGCAGTCCGCCCGAGCTTTGGCAGCGGCGAACACTTTCAGCTGGGATTCACGTACATGCATTCCGCCGACGATACCAACTCAGTCCGTTATGCGGTGCAGCCGCAGGAGAACATCGTCGTCGGGACTGACCTGACGCTGGCATTCGACGATCAACGCATTAAACTCGAAACCCAAACGTCCCTTGCATTGAGCAATACGAACATCTCCGGCGGAAATTTTACTGACGCAGAATACGATTCTCTCAAAGCAAACGGGGGCCCCGATCTCAAGAGTCTGGGACACACTGCAGATAAATTCATCACGATCAACGCGAGCCTGTTCCCGACCAATCCGGTCGACATTAAGACGCTGCCCGGTGTTGCGACAGAAGCCACGCTTTCGCTGAACTATTTCAGCAATTTTCTCCGCACACAATTCTTTCGCAGAGGCGCCGGCTATCAGTCATTTGGCAATCAGTTCCTCCAGACGGATATCCAGGGATTCCTCGTATCTGACTATCTCCGACTCTACAGCAACAGGATCTTTCTCAGCGTCTCGTATGAAGGGAAAAGCGATAACACCGCATTCACGAAGTTGTTGGGAACCACCAGTTATTCAAACTTGAACAGTTCGCTCACACTGAGTCTTGCCGCCAATATTCCGACCTTCCAGGTAGGCTACGGGCTCTTCACCAGGAACAACGATCAGTTTATTTATCAGAATGTACCGACGGCAGACTCGGTTACAAAAGCGGCCGATGAAGCGACCAACAGATACTACTTCAGCGCAAACTACGATTTCAATGCAGGAATCAGACACACGCTGACCGGGAGTATCAGCATTGCAGACAAGAAGGACA
>DATDNS010000304.1:0-3214 GCA_036518155.1 Bacteroidota bacterium | reverse complement strand
CACGACGCAACCTCCCGCAGTTACCTTTACCAGATTTCGCGACGGAGAACTGCTTTCGGAAAACGGTTCGTCTGGTGGATCAAAGACAGCCTCGATGTTCGTAAGATGGAGAATGCAGCAAGAATGTTTGTCGGGACAAAGGATTTTCAGTCTTTTACCGCAGATGATCCGGACGAAAAATCCACAAAAGTCCGGGTCGAGCGGATCGAACTCCGGGAGGAAGGCGATTTGATCCTCGTCCGGATTATCGGTTCGCATTTCATCTGGAAGATGGTGAGGCAGATCGTGGGCGTGCTTGTGGAGGCAGGTCGTGGCAAGCTCGGCTCCGGCGACATCGAGAACATGTTCCACCGCAAGTCTGACATACCATCAAGATTGACGGCTCCGCCGTCGGGGTTGTTTCTGGAATCCGTTCTCTACGATGGCGGAGAAGCACAAAAGGAGCTAAAACCGGTATTATTTGTGGACTCGGTGAGAAAGGGGAATACTCACAGACAATAACGGATGAACCCATGAAACTCGCGCGCGTGGGGAGAGTTGCAGTGGGTCTTGTTCTTATCAGCAATATCGCGACAGGTCAGGTCGCTTCGTTTCCATACCTCGAACACTTCGATTCCATCGCAGATTCAACGCTGCCGGCAGGTTGGGAAACGACAACCAATCGCCGCTCTGCGGGGGATTTCTTTGCGAGCCGTTCCACCCCACGTTCCGCTCCACATTGCGTTTATGCGCAGAATTCCATTATACCGCAGTCATTGACGTCCCCGGTTTTCGATTTGTCGAATCGAACCCCGGACAAGCTCCAGTTCTATGTTGCCCGATCTTCATCGCACACCTCGGGGCTTCTCGTTGAAGCTTCCATCGACGGTGGAATATCGTATCCCATTGCGCTCAGCGATACTATCAAGAACCCCGGCAGCACATCATACATTCTGAATTCCATTCAGCTCCCGGGAACGCTGGCACACCAGCCCGAAGTCAGGATTCGCTGGCGTGTTACCGGCGGGACTGGCGGTGCAACCGGCACACTTCGCATCGATGACGTCACAATAACAACATTGATCTCGCGCGATCTCGCAGTCACCGGGCTTATCGCATCCCCCCAGCCAGCCACGTTGCAGGATTCACTCGTTCTCAAAGCTACCGTGAAGAACCTCGGCATCTTTGAAGCCGCTGGCTATTCTATCAAGTATTTCTGCGATTTCAACAGCAACGGAATACCCGAGGACAATGAGGCGTTTGCAGAAGTTACGGGTCCTTCCATTCCCCCTTCGGATTCCGCAACCATCATCGCGAGACACACCAGGATTAAAGCGGGCGACTATCGTTTCTGCGCGGTCGTTATTTGCCCTGGCGATGAACGAAGCGTAAACGACACAGCGTGGACTTCGTTGACCGTCGGATACCCGAAAGGAAGCTTGCTCGTCAACGAAGTCATGTATGCCCCAGTGGGAGACGAGCCTGAATGGATTGAACTCCTCAATTGTTCGGGAGATACCGTCAATCTGAAGAATTGGCGAATATCGGATGGCAATGTATCCACGAAGACAGTCGTGACAACCTCCAACCTGTTCATCGCTCCGGCAGAATACTGCATCGTGGCAAAAGACGCAAACTTTGCGTCAATTCATCCCGACGTTTCGTGTTCCGTGCTCGTTGCAGGTTTTTCGGCACTCAACAACACAACACCCGACAATGTGATTATCTATGATGCCCGATTGATTTCAATGGATAGCATATACTATACGCCGGCCTGGGGTGGACAAGATGGGACGTCATTGGAGAGGGTTGATATCGATCAAAACTCCCTCGATCCGAAGAACTGGGGAACGTCGCAAAACCCTGAAGGGAGTACTCCAGGCAAACCGAACAGTATTGTCCGCTTGGCGTACGATCTTTCTGCGGGGCGTCTCTATGAAACACGGGCGGAATCGGAGAACGGATTGATCCCTGTTATCAACTTTGTGGTGCACAACAACGGCAAGGTTGGCGTATCGTCGTACACTGTGAGTTTCTACCTCGATTCAAATCACGACAATACCGGCGACATGGATGAATTGATTACGACGACGGATCCGGCTGCTCCACTCAGGCCCGGCGATTCGGCACAGTATGCGTACGTCTGGCAGTCCGTTCCGTCTGGTGAATCAACGATCCTGGCCGTCATTGGTTATTCAAACGATCTTCGTACGAACAACAATGCGACGTCGATGATGATCCAGACACGCTATACCCAACGATCGCTCGTTGTCAACGAAATCATGTTCGATCCCCTCTCAAATCAGAATGAATGGATTGAGCTGGTTAATCGGAGCGGAGCTGTCGTCGACGTGAAGAACTGGAAATTCAGAGATCGTCCGACGGCATCAGGCAGCGTAAACGCCTTTACCATTGTCCGCCAGCCCGTTTTCGTTCGTCCAGGCGATTTCATTGTCGTTGCGGCCGATTCCACCATTCTTCGTCTCCACCCGGATCTTGTCAATCCCCCTCCGGGATGTCATTGTATTATTCTCAATGAGTCAGGCGGCTTCAGCCTCGGAAACGATGGTGACGACATTGTCCTGGAGGATTTGACAGGGTTCGTGATCGACAGTGTTTCGTATGCAACTCGCTGGCACCGTCCTGATGTGACGGACACGAAGGGCCGATCACTTGAGAGAATCAATCCCGACCTTGATTCAAATTCGCCGTCCAACTGGACCACCTCGGTCGTTGCCGCGGGCGGCACTCCCGGTTCTGTCAACAGCACGCGAACCGTCGCTCCCACAAGTGCCGCCTCCTTTGCGTTTTCCCCGAATCCATTTTCGCCCGATGGTGATGGGTTTGAAGACTTCTGTCTCATCCAGTACAACCTCCCTTTTCAGTCGGCACTTATTCATATGAAGATCTTTGACACGAAAGGAAGACTGGTGAGGACGCTCGCGAACACCCAGATCAGTTCCTCTCACGGAGAAATTTTATGGGACGGCATGGATGCAGGCAGGCGGCGCGTACGAACAGGCCCGTACATTATCCTGCTTCAGGCAACCGATTCAAACGGCAAGGCTTCAACTGCTTTGAAAGGAGTAGTCGTTGTTGCGGCGAGACTATGAATGATGACGACGCGGGGATGGTAACACATGGGAGTTGCCCTCAGAGAACTCCGCAAGGCACACCTCGACCTCCCGCATTGCATTGCGGAGGTCGGGGATATGTCAAGAACGTTGGGTTTCCA